>CACZJD010000004.1 GCA_902781325.1 uncultured Lachnospiraceae bacterium | reverse complement strand
TTAAGTCCGCCGATACGGATATTGGAGGCAAGGCTCTCCGCCTCTTCGATCGTACTCTCGCCGGTGATGACCGCACGGCCGTCTGTGATCGCCGCCTGAACTCTGGGAACGCTAATAAATTTGCCGTCGTAGTAGATACCGATGCTCTCGCCGGCCGCATAGGCCTTGGTCGTCGCATCAGCAAACTTCTGCTTGCCTTCGTCAGTAAATGTAAGGGAAACCACGATTTCCTGATTGTTCATATTGTCGGACTGATAGCCGGCTTTGGCTTCCGCCACGTCCGTGCCCTGCAGAACAGCGTCGCCGTCCGCGATGATCTGCGCAAGATCCTTGGTCAGGACATAGCCGTAATTGCCGTTCTCGTCAGTTCCGAGTTCATAGTTCTGGTTTCCGCTCTCATCTGTCTGTCTGATAAAATACAGAGAGCCGGGCTTGCCCAGTTCCTCGAGGATCTTGTTGGTCTCTTCGACGCCGGAGATGCCGGGGATCTCGATATTGATCCTGTCGCTGCCCTCCGTGTAGACCTGCGCCTCTGTGCTGTACTGGTCAACACGCTGCTGAAGCTTGTAAACGGTGTCCGACATATCCTCTGCCGAGGGGTCTTCGTCGCCTACTGCCTCATAAGTGATGCTGGCGCCGCCTGCAAGGTCGAGTCCAAGCTTGATGTTGTGATAAGATCCTCTGTGCCCGCTGCCCAGACCTACCAGTGCGGTATACGCCATAAGTCCGGTGATCACCGCGGTTAAGATCAGTGCGATGACTGCTCTCGATTTTTTCATGTTACATCTCCTTCTATCTTTCAATGCCTGCAGGTCCCTTTCGGAAAAACCCCCTAATTAAGGCTCGCATAGCGAGCCGCTGTGCCGCGTGCGGGTTGCCTGTAAGGCAACATCTGCCTTTCCGCACGCGTGTGCATCTTTAACACAGTGGGGGATATCCCCCTGTGTTGCGGTAATTTCCCAAAAAAGCCTACAACCTTTGAAATTATAGCACAATTCATCCCAATGTAAAACGTAAATATTTGACGGCATGTTAATTTTCCTATATAAATATCAATGAACGCCGTTTGAATTCCTCACATAGGAGCGTCTCTATGAGAACCGACAATTCATCCGAAGAGTCCGGATATATCCTTATGATATTTATCGCTGAGATTCCGTCCGGAACTTCACTGAAGACCTGTTTAAGTAAATCAGTATCCACTTCCGCAATTTCAAAGCCGGAATCCGTCATTGCCCGTGAGCTGACCGCAAGAGCCCTTGAATCATATCTCGGACACAAGCCTTCTCCGGAAGAACTTGCCTGTGAAACCCGCACGCCGGAGGGCAAGCCTTATTTTCAAGACTTTCCCGATTTCCATTACAACATCTCCCATTCCGGCAGATATGTAGTCTGCGGCGTGATCTGCGGCGGCAAAGATCCCCAGCCGATCGGTATTGATATTCAGGAAATTCCGACCAATCCTGAAAAGGTCTTGAAGATTGCGGACCATTTCTTCTCAGACGAGGAGAAAGAGTCTCTTCGTGCGCTTGTCCGCGGAGGAGACAGCTCATCCGCTCTTCTTCTCTTCTGCCGCTATTGGACCGCCAGAGAGAGCTATATGAAACTGACCGGCCGGGGGCTGGCCGAACCTTTCAATAGTTTTCGACCGGATCTCGATCGCGGAAGGATCAGGACTACAAAATCCGCGAACGGGATTTATTTGACCGAGTGCAATGCTCCTGAAGGGTACTGCCTTTCTGTCAGCAGTTATGTTCCATTGCAGCCGGAATGTATAAAGATCATCAAATGACCGCAGGCCTGCCTTCTTCCGGCAGGCCTTTTTTTCGTGCATTCTGTTCATATCGAAACGGTAGATGTGGTAATGTGTATTTGGTATACTATTCTTTACAGTCATTTATTACCATGCACAAAGCGATTGCATTTCTATATAAACCAAAAAAGAGTGTGCCCGCATTTTACAGCAAAAACCGGACTCTTTGGAGCCCGGTTCTTGTGTTATACGGATATGAAATGGAGCTGACCATCCGGCGTCTTGGATGCCTTAGCGGATGGACAGCTCCTTCTCATTAGCTTATACTGCTTTTCATGCCAGACGGCGTTTCCTGAACAACAATGCTCCCGCTCCTGCGATCAGGATCGATCCAAGGATTGTGAAGAGTTTTGTTCCAGGGCCTCCCGCCGCGGGAAGAACTGCACCGGGTTCATTCTTAACGGAAAAGGATGCGTTTTCATCATCTTTAGCCGCCTCAAAGGAAACCATTGTATCCTCTGTCTTTTCTTCCCAGGTAGAGGGCTTTCCTGATCCTTTTTCGAGCCAGGTTACCTTTCCGTTCTTAATCTTGAAATAGACTGCAAGATCTTCTGTTTTAATGTAACCGGCAGGAGGTGTCTTCTCTGTCAACTCATAGTAACCGGACTTCAGATTAGCAAATCCCGTCTTACCTGTTCCCTCAGCAGTCGGTTCAGAATCAATAGGATCAAACCCTTCTTCACTCTCATAGGTGCCTTCAGAAATAGGATCTTTATCTGCTATTTTTCTCAGCGTAAAGACTGCTCCGGAAAGCTTTTTCGTGTTGTCGCTCTTATCAATCTTGTATATATCGATTGATACTTCTCCCTCTATGTTATTTGTAAAGGTAACAATGGCAGGAGCGCTTGTTGTATGGCTCGGTGTAACTCTCACCTCGAACTTATTCTGAATCGGAGCTGCACCATTATCAGGCGTTTCTTCCTGAATCCAATAAACTCCTTCGAGTAGTGAAACCAGTTCACTGGACTGGGCTGTGCCGTCGTTGTTGATCGTTATGGAGATTGTCTTATCCTCACCGTTCTCCTTATACGGGATTGTGCAGTCTACGTCTTTAAAAATCTTAAAGACATATGTTCCTGCAAGTGATGCTTTCTCCTCGTCTGACACAGGGGCGGCACCATTATAGGTGACCTTCTTATCAATGCGAAGGCTACCCAGAAGAGGTTTATTCTTTATGGTTACCTTTTCTGTTTCCGCAGCATTGTAAGTACCTGATATCCAGGTTTTTCTTCCTTCCACAGGCTGATATTGGGCAGTTGTTTCCGTTAGAGTAATATCCTCAGTAATCCTTCCTCCGTTATCATCTAAATGAACTCTTTCAGCATTAGGAACATTGTATTGAGACATATCAAGGTTTTTCTCAGATACAGAGAATACATCCTGTCTCGTAAGATGTGTGATCGCCACAACCTCTCCGTCCTTAATTGATATTTCGCCGTTTGATATCTCAAACCCCTTTTCGATTACATCGCCGTTCTTATCTTGCCTGACCGTCTGATTACCGTTATATAGTTCACCATTTAAAAGAAGCTCATACTTGAATTCTACGTTTTTATAGAGTTCGCGCTGCTCTTCCGTAAGTCCCTCCTCCATCTGTTTCTCTACAGCAATCGTCTTAAAGGTCGGCAGATTGAACTCCACTTCCAAGTTCGAGTACATACCGCCGCGTTCCATATAGAACACTCTGAAATCATGAGTTGAGTAATCAGAATCATCCCAGTCTTTACCTGTTATTCTCTTGTATTTAACTTTAAAATTCTCCTGTGAACTCCCATGTACGGTTACTTCACCGGTCCTGAAGTTAATATCCCCCGCAACCGGATTGTGTATGCCGCCTATGTCCATAACTAGGATTCCGTCGACAAATACCCACATATCATCATCACCGGAGAAATGATAAGAAATATCATTCCCGTTGTACTGTCCGCCGGGCAGATAAGTAAACTCAGCTTTCATCTCCATACCGAAGTGGTGGTTATAATAGCCCTGTCTGGTGGTATCGGTGTCCCAGTTAAAGTTTATGCCGTGAATACAATTGTGATATTCATCGTAATCATTAAAGGGGAAAAATCCTATGGCAAAGTATTGTTCGTCCGCTCCTTCTTCACGAAAAGTCTTACTGTATACTTTAAAATCTCTGTTTCCATTTGAAGAATCGTAGTAAGCGTAATTGGTATCACTGTCATAGCGATAATACTCATCCTCATCTTTTGTAAAAAGATGATTCAGCCCGTAGTATCCTGTAACGTATTGATTTGACACGCCGCCGAACAGATAGTTCAGGGATTCCTCTGATCCTGCTAATACCGGATAATTGTCTGATCCTAACCTGTCGTTGACTATACCAACCTGTGCGCCGTTTCCAGTACCGGTAAAATCATTGATTCCAGTTCCTACAACATTTCCATAGGAGAAGAATTTCAGTGTATGTCCACTATTAACCCCTGCATCTGCCGGATTTCCATTGTGATGATCTACAGTGTCGAGTTGATCCTCCGGGCCATAGTCGAACAGATTGATCGTAATTCCATCACTTGAATCGGCAGTTGCAATGGTTCCAGGCCGAGTAAGATCCTCGGGGCTCTGTAATGTCATCATGAAATCATCATTCGACGTATCATAAGGCCAACCGCCAAAGCCGGAATTCCCATAGATGTTTAATCCAATATTATTCTTATTTACAAAAGAGTATTTACCATCAATTGAATTAACTGTTATAGGATTATCCAGTGCCTGATTTTTGTCTGTGGTTAGAGTTACCTTATTGTCATCTTGAATAATAATATACTTGCCATCATTGTCATGAATCAGGTAATTCTTACCTGTACCTGTCCATTCAAAGGTCCACGGTGTTCCTCGACTCGTCGAAGAATTGACTGCTGTTGCGCTTAGAGTATTTGATGAGGTTACAGTGTTATTCAAGTAGTATTGTGTGTTGTTTTTTTGTCCGAGAATACTAAAGGTTTTTCCGTGTAATCCCAGTGGATTCTCCTGATCATCTGTCACTTTGATAACAAACACTTCTCCATTATTCATAGTGATCGTAAGTGTTTCTTCTGTATCAAACGCTTTTAGCGAAATAAGCGCCCAATCTCCTGCTTTAACTTCACCCTCATTGATTGTTTTGATTTGCTCATCCGTAAGCTCCAAAGAATACTCACACTCTAGATGAAGTTCTTCTTTGATTCTCCCAACCGTGGTATCTTTTTCAACTTTACTCACAGATACAAGTTCCGGTGAACTAAACTCCACGTTCGCAACATCAGCCACGAATTCTCTGGTAGTGTCAGACACGGTCAATTCATTCGGTATTGACTGCGCAGCCTCATTTTCAGCGATGTTTTCCCCTTTGTGCGTACCGTCAATTACTCCCAGAACTTCTACAAGTTCTGTAAAACTCACAAAGCCTCCTCCGGGGATGCTTAATTCATACTCTTTCCCATTTACTTCCCAGTGAAAGTCAACTGTATAGGATCCGATGATACCATACACAGAAAAAGAACCCGACTCAAATTCTACTGTCTTGAGCGTGTCGTCTTCGCCTTTCTTCTCAGTCTCGACCTCAGAATCAATGACTTCCGGCTTCTCGTCATTGTACTTGTCAAAATGAACTGCATCGACGTTTTCGTCAGTCTTGACTTCCACCGGCTTGTTGTACTCAATCCTTACTTTGACATAGCCGCTCGGCTCAATTTCTTCTCCGTTATAGACAAATGAAATATCATAGAATCTTGCAAAAGACAGATCTGTATTCTCATCATACTTATCCTGCATTTCGCTCAAGGTCTTTTCATAGTAAGCCTCGTATGCTTCCGGATCACTCTCTTTCGTGATCTCCTTTACCCTCAGCTCCACTCCGACAGGAAGCTTCGCATCTGCATCAAATTCTGCGTAGACAGTATACCCGTCATCTACATTATCATCCGGATCTGTTTCGAAGTTCTCATCGATGTACCGATAGGAAAGCTGCGTCTTCTCAGTGATCAGCTGAACTTCCTCAACGGTTTCCGCTGTCTCTGTAGTATCCTGCCCGGAATCCGCATCTTCTGATTCTCCGGACTGATCCTCTGAATCCTCTGAGACTTCTGCTTCCTGGCTTCCGCTGTCCTCTGAAGCTGATTCTGCCTGAGGTTCCGCCTCGCCCGATTCCGCCTGGACCTCATCCGGCTCTTCTTCGGGCTCGGCTTCATAGACAGTTCCATCGCTCCCGGGCTCCTGTTCGCTCGCTACGATCTCCATGCCCGCCTGCGTGGATGCAGTTTCTTTGTCCAGTGTTATAGCCGGCAAGACCAGGGCATAGGTCGTTACAAAGACGACGACTGCTGCCAACACTGAGACAACCCTCTGCCACTTCTTAAGTCTGCGGTTTGCAGTTAGAAACTTTTCCGCCATCTTGTTAAAGAAATTCATTTTGTTCTCCTGACTAAGCTAATTACAGCTTTTTATCGAACACTTGTGTATTGATATCTCTGTTTTGTTTATTTACTTGAGATTTCTCTTCATCCGTAGTATTGCTATTCTGGCTGCCCCAAAAAATGGAACAGCCGCTTTCTCCCTCTTAATTGCTCTTCATCTTTCGGATCAATCCGAATGTGACGAATACTGCACCGGCTACTCCAAGTGCCATCACCGGCCACCACAGCTGTCCTGTCTGAGGAATACGCCTGGGAGGAGGAGTTGTCTTTGGAGGCGTAACCTTCTTTTCCGGTGATACTTTCGGCTTCGACGTCACGTCATAAACCAACTCCCCGTCTTTTTTCTGCGGGATTGAAACAAGGAACGGATTGATCGTATAAACCACTTTTGTCTTATCAGAGAGCGTGATCTCTGTCTTTTTTGTATGGACGATCAGGTATAGTCCCACTTCCAGGTCACTGAATGTAACATTTCCGTTCGAGTCAAGTTTCTGTGAGCTTGTGTACAAGGGTGCCTTCTGTTTCTCCGCGATATCTTCCAGCTTTAAGGCAAGTTCTCCATTTACCGCGTCTAAATCCTCCGGCATCTCTCCGGCTTCTGCAAACGTATCATTGTAAACAAACTTAAATCCGTTGCCTTCTACCGCGTCCGCAACCTTGTAGATCCCTACTTCATTCCCGTTGCTGATCGGTTCGCCCTTGACAGTGAAAGTAATCGAAAGGGATCCTTTCCTGTTCAGGTCAGGTATTTCGGGCCCGGCAGCAGAGGCTGCCATCCCTGTCATCATCATGGCCAAGCACACTGTAAACGCTGTTAGCGCTCTTGCCAAACGTCTTACCTTTTTTCCGGCTGCATAGCCTTCCTTATTCCACATGGCTGTCCCTTTCTCTTTGTATTATCTCTTCCTGTTTCTTTTCTCAAATAATCTTTGTACCGCATCAATGATGTCGCCCTGATCTTCGATCTCCTCGATTGGCTCTGTAAGTCTGTGCTCTTCAAGGTAGGCTGCTTTCAGATCCATGCTCTTCCTGTTTTTTATGGCAGTACTGACAAGCATGTAACCAAGAAGAAGCAGCAGCAGGGGTATTGCCAAAAACGGTGCTATGAATACCGGCCTGATCTGGATCGCGTCCGCAACGACCATGGCGCTCCCGTTCGCGTTCTCAATCCTGTGTGCCCTCACTAGCAGCCTATGGGTATTAATCCCGTAAGGCGTGCAGGTGATCAGCGTACAAAAGTCTTTCCCACTCTCAATGTCAAGGTGCGACAGATCTGCGGGCTCTACAATCCAGACGTGGTCTACTTCATAAGTCGTGGTCTCATTCAGGACCGTTACTGTGAAGGTGTCGCCCTCCTTCATCTTGTCCAGGTCCGAAAAAAGCTTTGCCGACGGCAGCCCCCTGTGGCCCGACAACATGCTGTGGACGCTCTCCCCGCTGATAGGAAAGGAGGATTGCTCCAGATGCCCGATAGAAGTCTGAAGGATTTCCTCAGCAGTCCCGTGGTAGACCGGAAGCATCACATCGATCTTCTGAATCCTGATATAACCAATAACACCTTGGCCGCCGACGTTAAGCTGGTTCTCATAAGCAACTCTTTCCTCATCGGTCATGACCCAGTTGATTCCTCTCTCCGCGAGCTGTGCGTTGTAAGCCCTGGCCTCGCCGAGGATCCTCTCGTATTCCTCGGCATCCATGTTAGCCACCGCCTCGGCGTAATTCATGACCGTTCTGGTCTGGTGAATCGAATTCCAATAATCCGCGAAAGACGGGTACACCAACAGGCACACCCCGATGGCAAGCGCCCCGACAAGAATCTTGGTGAACAGCCTGTCGCCGATTGAAAGGAAAAGCCGGTTCTCTATCTTCGTTTCGGACGGTTTATTCTTAAATTTCGCCTTTGTATTGTTTTCGCTCATTTCATCCCTGGTTACTGTTTTAATGTGTACTTTACTAACTGCACAGCGTTTCCTCCGCTGTAAAGCTAGGAAAATATACATCCTCTAACCTACGTAAACAAATCTTCCGGGAAGCCGGCATTATGCCGGCTTCCCTTCCGATATTCATTCTCTGTTCAGGATCCGTTTACCCCAAACCGCCTCTTTGTTCAGGGTCAAATCAGCGTACGTTCATCCTTCTCTTGGAGATCAGCAGTACCGCTGCGCCAAGTACCAGGACAGAACCGACAATGTAGAACATAGTCGTGCCAATGCCGCCGGTGGAAGGAAGCTCGGTTCCCTGGGTGTTATCGAAGGGGAAAGGATGCTCAATAAGCTCTGCCTCATCCCACTGGATCTCTGTGCTGTGAGGTTCCTTGTTGTTAGTGAACGTGTATTTAGCAGTTTCCTTGCCATCGATCGTTACGGTATATGACTTAAGGATATCAGTATCATAGGTAACTTCCTTTGCAGTTCCTTCAGCAGGCTTTTCACTTACCCATGCACTTCCGTTCCACCACTCTGTTACAGATACAGACTCTGTTTCAGCAGCAATTACCACTGTATGTACTGTGGAATTTGTTACATATCCTGCAGGTGCGGAAATCTCCTTGAGATAGTAGGTTCCTGCGTCAAGTCCCTTGAAGTTCATACGGCCATCTGTGCCGGACTCAGCGGTAACATTATTGCCGTCCTTATCTTTATATGGCACTTTACCTTCGGAATCTGTGAAGAGTCCAAACACAGCACCCTGCAGAGGTCCTTCTACATAATCTTTTTCAGGATCACCGATTTCACTTGTGGTTCTTGTCTCAGTAATGGGTTTGCCAGCAGCATCCTTACCTATCTTGACGATCTCAGAAGTCTTCTTACCTTTGAGTGACTCAATTACATCCTTACCAATGCCTGAGGCGTCAAGGGAGAATGTATAATGCTGTGTTGTATCTTTCTTAACGTCGTAATCTCCCTGATTGTTAGGATTGTGGGAGTATTCAATGGAAACTTCGTTGTTTTCTTCGTTAACTGCATTAACAGCATCAACTGTGACGACTGCGGAATATGTGATTGTTACTGAAGTTGCAGCCTTCAGGGATTTCAGGTACTTCTCTGTAAATGTGATTGTATAGCCAGAAGCAGTTGCACTTACGGTGTAGTCCTTATCCTCACCTTTTTCAAGATTAGCTACTACAACACTGTCCGTATCCAGTTCAAGTGCGGTGAGCGTATCAGTTACTGCAAAGTGAGGAGCTGTATATACATCGCCATAGCCGGGGATAGTTGTGGTAACAGTGAAATTCACAGTATCACCTACGGCAGTCGTTGTGGGTTTGCCGTCATCCCAATTATCTTCACTAGTCGAAGCAGTCTTTGTTAAGGTAACTGTGCTGCTCTTTGCAACGCCATCAGCGAATTCTCCATTAACAGCAACTGTGCCTTCATGGCCGGTCTCCTTGTTGTAGTCTGCAGAAACAAATACAGGGTTGTAAACTGTGTCAGCATCTACAGGAGTTACCAATGCCATCCACATTCCGGAAGTGGCATTTTCGAGAGTTGCTGTTTTGCCGTCAACTGAATAACTTGTAGCGTCTACGCCTCCTGTAGCAAGTTTTGCAAGCTGACCTGCGATTTCAGAAGTCATTCCTGTAGGAGCAACTGCAGGATCTGCGTCAGGATCGCCTACCAGCATTGACTTCAGTACATCCTTAGTTAATACACTGCTGTAAGCAGAAACAGCTTTCCAGCCTGAAACATCACTCTTATCTGCGGTCTCGCCGACCCATTCTACTACCTGATAGAACTTTACAGTATCGTGATTGCCATCCTCATCTACTGAAAGTCCGGTAACTGTAAGAGGATAATCATATGCAGGAGCGGCCGGAGCCGGATCGCCGCCCTCGTCATCGGGAGCCGCCATTGCGCCAATGCCCATCGCCATCACCAGCGTGAATGTAAGCAAAAGCGCAATCAACTTCTTCATGTTTTTCATGCCTTTTTTCCCTTTCTTTTTTTGTTTTGTTTTCTTTCAGGAACTGATTTCTTTCAGCACTCTGAGAGTGTTCTGATGCGCTGTTTAAACCACAGCGGGTTTTGCTGCCGTCCCGTCATCCCGACTGACTACGAGATTGTGGCAGCGGTTTTGTATTTGACTGTTCCAGTTTCGGCGTTAGCTTTTTCGTCGAGATCAGAGGCTGTTGTTTAACCTCCTTTCTCTGCGCCTCATCCTGGAGCAGTACATTAAAGCAGATGTCGTGGGTATAACGGCGCCGCTTAATGTATGAAGTGTTTTCTTCCTTTTAAAGGATTGCTCATGCATCTTTTCAACGGGGTTCATATTATCCTCCCAGCACGATCAAATGTCCTGTCCGTATACCGGATCCTCTCCGGCATTTATACCTATATTGTCAGTTCACCGCCCCAAATCCTGTGAGCGGCCAAACCCTGTAAACGATCTTCCCTACTACCTGTTCCTCTGATACACAGCCGATCGAAGTATTTCTTGAGTCGATCGATACCGAACGGTTGTCGCCCATCACGAAGATCTTGCCTTCCGGTACCTGGTAGGGAAGCTCAATATTTGTTTCACCGTAAGCCTTTTCTTCCATCAAGTAAGGCTCTTCCAGCTTTACATTGTTGACGTATACATTTCCTTCACTGTCGAGATCCACCCAGTCGCCCGGGTTCGCGATCACTCTTTTAACGAGGATGTTGTTGTTATAGTAAAAAGCGATAACGTCTCCCGTCTTCATGTCCGATGTCTTGACTGATACCACGATGTCCCCGCTGTCCAGCGTCCCGTTCATGGACTTGCCATAGATCCGCAGGATCGGCAGGAACAACACTGCGACCAGTACTGCAACGGCTGCTACTACTACTAATGTAAAGAAGGTGCTGCGCACCGTTGTCCGGAACTGATGGAGGTATCTCTCCCGCTTTACTGCTACTGTCAGTTCCTCACTTCCGGGCAGCGTCTCTGCCCCGGTCACCTCTGTGCCCATTACGCCTCCTCTCCGCCTGTCTTCCGGTATGCATAAATCTTTATGCTGTTATTCATTATTAACGTTACATAGCCGCACTTATTTTCGTCCGGATACAGTATCTTTTTGAATTTCTCTTAATTATATACGAAATTCAGCACATATATCAATATAACTGTTAAATAGTTAAATACTCTAAAATATAACCCGGACGAACTCCGGAACAATACATACCTATAATGTCTTAATCAATTATACAACATTTCTGTCATATTTATCTAGTGTTTGAAACTTTTTTTGTATTATTTGTGTTCAAAACTCTATTCTTGTCAACGCTTTACAAAAGCATCTGCTAAGAGCATTTTAGATTACTGCTTTAATTATACTGAATTACAGGAAAAATCAATACACAAGTTTACCATAAATCTGCTTTGTCCATTTTTTTGACCACTTTTCGAATATATCTCATACCCTAAATTTTTCTGTTCAGGCTTAGTCGGCGCGCGTAATCGGCGTCTGTTTTTCTGCCTAAATATGGCGCAGGAAGTACAATTCCAAAAGTTTGTACTTCCTGCGCCTATTTATTACCTGATTCAATATGCCTCTACACAGGATCCTATACTGTAGCAGCTTGTCATTCTGTTTCTTCCACCTTGAGGATCGCAATGGAGAGCTCCTCCAGCTGCTTGGGATCCACAACATTGGGAGCCTCGCTCATGAGATCGACGGCGTCCTTGTTCTTGGGGAAAGCCATGACGTCGCGGATGCTCTCCGCGCCTGTCATCAGCATGGCGAAGCGGTCGATTCCGTAAGCCAGTCCTGCGTGCGGCGGTACGCCGTACTTAAAAGCGGTCAGGAGGAAGCCGAACTTCTCCTGCGCCTCTTCGGGCTTAAGGCCTATTACTTCGAACATCTTCTCCTGGATGTCGTTCTGGTGGATTCTGACACTGCCGCCGCCCAGTTCTACGCCGTTGAGTACGATGTCGTAAGCTTTTGCCCTGACTGCGCCCGGATCCGAGTCGATCAGGTGCCAGTCTTCATCCATGGGCATGGTGAAAGGATGGTGCATGGCGACGAATCTCTCCTCCTCGTCGCTCCATTCCAGCAGCGGGAACTCCACAACCCACAGGAAATTGAACTTGTTGTGGTCGATGAGGCCCAGTTCCTCGCCGAGTTTAAGTCTCAAAGCGCCCAGAACGTTCCATACGATCTTGTTCTGGTCCGCGGCGATGAGCAGAAGGTCGCCCTTCTCGCCGCCCATTCTCTCAACGATCGCTGCGATCTCTTCCTCTTTCATGAATTTGGCAAAAGAGCACTTGACGCTGCCATCTTCCTTGAGCTGAATGTAAGGAAGGCCCTTGGCGCCGTAGCCCTTGGCGAAAGTGACCAGGGCGTCGATCTTCTTTCTGGCCATGCCGCCCTGTCCCTTGACGTTGATGCCGCGCACAGAGCCGTTCTTCATGGCTGCCGCGTCGGAGAAGACTGCGAAGCCGCAGTTCTTTACCACATCCGTGATATCCGCGAGCTTCATGTCAAAGCGTGTGTCGGGCTTGTCGGAGCCGTAGTTGTTCATGGCGTCGATCCACTTCATTCTGGGAAGGGGAAGCTGCACGTCGATGTCGAAGGTCTTCTTTGCCACGTACTGGATCAGACGCTCATTGACGTCGATGACATCGTCGACATCCACGAAGGAGAGCTCCATGTCCGCCTGGGTGAACTCGGGCTGTCTGTCCGCGCGAAGGTCCTCGTCGCGGAAGCACTTGGCGATCTGGAAATATCTGTCAAAGCCTGAGCACATCAGCAGCTGCTTGAACAGCTGGGGAGACTGGGGCAAAGCATAGAAATTGCCGGGATGCACGCGGCTGGGCACCAGGTAGTCTCTTGCTCCCTCGGGCGTGGATTTACACAGAATGGGTGTCTCGATCTCGAGGAAACCCTCTCCCGCCATGAACTCTCTCATGTTCTGGATCATCTGGCTTCTGAGGATCAGTCTTCTCTGCATATCCGGACGGCGAAGGTCCAGGCTTCTGTATTTGAGGCGCAGGTCCTCCTTTGTGTTGCTGTTCTCGACGATATGAAAGGGCGGCGTCTCTGCCTCGGAGAGGATCCTGGTCTCCTTTACCCTGATCTCGATCGCACCGGTAGGGATGTTCGGGTTCACCGCCTCTCTCTTGCAGACGATTCCGGTCGCCGCTACGACGAACTCCGCTCTCATCTTCTCTGCTTTGGCAAAATTTTCAGCGCCGCAGTCTGTCTCCTCATAGATCAGCTGCACAATTCCGCTTCTGTCGCGCAGATCGACAAAGACCAGACCACCTTTATTTCTCTGTTTTGCCACCCATCCCATAACGGTGACGGTCTGGCCAACGTTCGCTTCGCTAAGTTCCGCACATCTGCATGTGCGCTTTAATCCCAACATTGATTCAGCCATGATTATCTGTATTCCTCCTGTCACAGAGACCGCGCCGTTCTGACTGATCCCTGCGTATTTTTTTCTTATTTACTGATCGGGTTGCAGTAGAACTCCTCGAACTGCTCGAAGCCTCTCTCCGCCATCTGCTGCTTTTGGAATTTCTTGTTCTTGGCCATGCGGGCGATCAGCACCTGTGTGCCTTCCGCGCGCTCTTTCTGCGCCTGACGGATCACTTCGCAAAGGCGGTCGGCGGGCATATTCTTCTCGATGAGATATGCTTTCTTGACCGGACGGCCGGGGATCCGGAATCCCTGCTCCATAAGAATAAGGATGATCCTCTCGAAGCCGATGGAAAATCCGCATGCCGGGACATCCTTGCCGGTGAACTTGCCGACCATGCCGTCATAGCGTCCGCCGCCTCCGCAGCTGATGCCGAGTTCTGGCATAGCGATCTCAAAGATCGTTCCTGTATAATAGGACATGCCGCGCACGATCGTGGGGTCGAACACGATCCTGAAATCCGCTGTCTTTGTTCCGTCGACGCTCTCCATGACCTCGCGCAGCTGCGGGATCACGTCGGGCTCGATGAAGCCCTCGAGCTTCTCCTCAAGGTAAGCCAGCTGGTCGTCAGCGCTCTGCAGTCCTTCGAACAGGCTCACATAGCGGTCTCTCATCTCTTCGGTGAATCCCTCTTCGATGAGTTCCTGAGCCGCGCCGTCCAGACCGATCTTATCCATTTTGTCCAAAATGATGAAAACGTCTGTATATCTGTCCTCCGGGAATCCGCTGTAAGCCGCCATAGCCTTCAGGATCCGCCTCTCATTGATGCGGATCTGGAAATTCTTAAAGCCAAGATTTCCCAGAGTCGTGGTCGTAGCCAGGATCAGCTCGATCTCAGCGAGATTGCTGGGCTCACCGATAATGTCGATGTCACACTGCATGAACTGGCGGTATCTTCCCTTCTGGGGGCGGTCCGCTCTCCAGACGTTGCCCATCTGCAGTGCCTTGAAAGGCATCGGCAGCTCATTCTGGTGGTTGGAAAAATATCTCACCAGCGGCACGGTGAGGTCATATCTCAGACCTCCATCCACGAGATCCGCTTCGCTCTGTGCGCTCTCCAGCTTCAGTTTCTCTCCTCTTTTGAGGATCTTAAAGATCAGTTTCTCATTGTCGCCGCCCTGCTTGCTCGTAAGATTCGCGATATTCTCCACACAGGGCGTCTCGATGGACTGGAATCCAAACTCCGCGTACGTCTTCTTGATGACGGATGCAGTAGTCGCGGATCTCCATCTCCGCGGGGAGAATGTCCTTCATGCCTGTGACCGGTTTCTTGATCAGTGCCATACCTGGTTCCTTTCTCAGTATTTATTAAGACTTCTGTCTTTTTCACTCCATAATTTAACAATAAATGATTTTACAATTTTTTGACACTGAAATCAATGTTTGATCAGCATTATCCGATTCCTTTATAATGTCCGGCGCCGACCTCGGCGGCCAGCCCTCTCATCTGCAGGTCCGTCATGCATGATGTAAACTCTTCCACGTCTATATGTTTGCCGAGTATGCTCTCCATCCGGCCGATCAGGAAATCCGGCTCCATGATCTCTCCACACCCCAACACGTCAAAAAGGACCTTTTCCATTCCGGATAGATCCTCTCTTCTTAGATTTCTCTCTTTCCTTTTCTGTTCGAACATGTCCGTCCCGCTCTCATTGACCCCGTAAAAATGCTCGATCACAGATTCCGGCGTACACGCAATGCCTGCTCCCTGAGAGATCAGAAAGTTGCAGCCGTCGCTGAGCGCGTCGCTCACTCTCCCGGGCAGCGCGAAAATATCTCTCCCCTGTTCCAGCGCCGAATCCACTGTGATCACTGTGCCTGATCTTCTTCTGGCTTCGATCACCAGCACCAGGTCCGCCAAACCGCTGATCAGCCTGTTGCGCCTGGGAAACAGTTTCGTCTGCGGCTTTGTTCCCGGCGGATTTTCAGAGATCAGTCCGCCCCTCTCTTTCAAAATATCGTAGAGTTCCCCGTTCTCCTCCGGATAGACCACGTCGACTCCGCATCCCAGCACCGCGTAGGAGCGTCCCCCCGCGTTTACTGCCGCTCTTCCCGCGATGCCGTCAACTCCCCTGGCCATTCCGCTCACCACCGAGATCCCGTTCAAAGCCAGCTTTTCCGCAAAAACTCTGGCCTGCTCCCTCCCGTAAGATGAACAGTTCCTTGCGCCGACTATAGCAACCGACGGCACATCATCCGGCGGAAGATCTCTGATGTAATAGATTCCGTAAGGACAATCCGGTATTCCTCTAAGCCTTTCCGGAAAACAGTCGTCCTCTATGCTGACGAACCCTATTCCTTTCTGCCTGAGTCTCTCCGCCTCTTCGAACGGATCCCGTTCCTGTGCAAAATAAATACTGAGCGCCTTCCCGGTCGCGTCGCCCCTTCTCTTGAGTTTGTCCACAAGACACATGCTTATCTCATCATCCGTCATATGGTAGACCTCTTCCGCGCAGCTCGCGGTTTCCAAAAGAGTCTTTATCGTCAGATTCCCCACTCCCCTTATACTTGACAGCCACAGAGCATACGGGTTGATCGCTCTCTCTTTCATGACAGTTCCTCCACGTTTTTTCTTTTGTTTGCCGGTACAATCTTTTTGTCTCTGCTGAATTCCCTTCCCGAGGATTTCTCGTCCTCGTTATACTCAGGCAGCCTGAACCCGACAGCCATCATCAGATCCCTCTCCAGGATCATTTCCCTTCCGTTCAGGTCAGCTATAGTCCTCGCCATCTTCAGGCATTTGTGATAGGAGCGCACGCTCATTCCCAACTGGTCATAAACCATCCGCATTTTCTCAGTGAGCAATGAATTCATCGGGCAGAAATGTTCCACCGCATCCGGCGTCATATCTGAATTGTAGTGAAAGGGAGTCCCCTTAAAGCGGCGTTTCTGTCTCTCGATCGCCTCCATGACCCGAATCCGTACCATCTCGCTGCTCTCTGCATGATCACTGCCCTGCAGTTCACTCGAACCAACTCTTCCGACGTTTACCCTGAAGTCGATCCGGTCAATAAAAGGACCGCTGATCCTCTTCTGGTACTTAAGCACTTCCTTGGGCGTGCAGATACATCGGTTCATGTCCGGATAGTACCCGCAGGGACAGGGATTTGCCGCCGCCACCAGGAGCGGTCTCGCCGGGTAGCGGTAGGCTCCTGTCAATCTTCTTATTATAATCTCCTGATTCTCCAGCGGCTCCCGCAGAGAATTGAGTTCATTCGCTTTATATTCCGAGATCTCGTCCAGAAACAGGACTCCGAGATGTGCCAGTGTGATAAGCCCGGGAGCAGGAATGTTTCCGCCTCCGATCAGAACTGCCCTCGTCACAGAATGATGAGGTGACAGAAACGGCCGTTCCGTGATCAGCGCCGTGTCCTCCGGCAATAAGCCGGCTGCGCTGTATATTTTTGTGATCTCCAGTGCCTCTTCCTTGGTCAGAGGCGGCATGATGCCCGGCAGACACCTCGCAAGCATACTCTTCCCGGCGCCCGGAGGTCCGCTCATCAAAACATTGTGAAACCCCGCAGCCGCGATCTCCAGCACTTTTTTGGCCTGAATCTGGCCGTGCACCTGAGACAGATCCGGGTATCCCTTGTTTGAAGTCTGCCCGAGCAGCTGCTCCGCGTCCACTTCTGCCGGCGGGAGAAAACGATCCCTTTCCTCCAGAGTTTTCTTCAGGTAATTGACCAATTCGGCCAATGTGCGGACTCCCACGACGCGGATTCCGTGAACCAGCGCGCCTTCCTTGAGATTTCCATTAGGCACAAGGCAGGTGCTGATCCCATTAGCCTTCGCTTCCATAACAATAGAAAGGATTCCGTTCACAGGCCTGATCTCGCCGTTGAGCCCGAGCTCCCCCGCCACAAGAACATTTTTGACTGCTCCGTCCGGAATAAACCCGAGGCAGACCAGCAGTCCGACACTCACCGGCAGGTCGACCACCATCCCTCTCTTGGGAATGCCTGCCGGTGACAGATTGACTGTAATCCTCTGCGGAGGCATATGAATCCCCAGATTCTTAAGTGCGACGCGCACGCGCTCGCCGGCCTCCCTCATCTCTCCGCTCATAAAGCCTACCATGTTAAATGATGGCAGTCCGTTTGAAATATCAGTCTCAACCCTCATTAAATAACTGTCGATCCCGTGGACTGCGCCTGTAATAATACTGCTGTACATGCCACCTCCTGAATACATATTGTCCTGTAACTGCTGCTATGAAATTTTGTTTCTTGAGGATTTTTTCCGGAACCGGAAAGAAAGCTCAGATGTGTTTGATCCAAATCCCATAAGACCAAGCGGGATTTGTAAGATAGGACAATTATAGAGACCAGACCTTTGACAGTTCAACATCAAAAAAAATAAACTCTCAGATTTTTAACCCAAACCGCTCATTTTTTCCAAAATGTCGTTTCTTTTGTTCCATTTTTCTATAAAAAAAAATCAGTATACCCTGTTTTTTTACTCTTTACTGGCGGAAATCCCGCCAATAAAGGGTTGTGAGAAAGGGTACCCGCTGGGTCGGAGACTATAGGTACGTGTTTGCTCGACCCTTTACTGGCGGATTTTCCACCAGTAAAGGGAAAATGAAGGCTCTATGCCGACAAAAAAGCCGGGGGAATCCCCGACTTTTTTGCCATGCTTTCCCAGGCTTGTTCACAGCAGATAGTCTGCCATAACATAGTTGGCTACATCCAGTCCGTATTCTGTCAGCGAAATCCTGTGATCAGAAGTCCGGCAGACCACATTCTGCTCCAGATGTCTGTGCAGCACGCTTCCGAAAGCATCTTCCAGCTTCACTCCGAAACGCCTTTCAAATTCCGGCTCGGAGACGCCGTCCGTCATACGAAGTCCCAGGAACATGAACTCCTCCATACAGTCCTTCTGAGTAAGCTTTTGCCTCTCGCGCCGCATTGTCTCTAAAGAATTAGAATCGCTTGTGCTCATAACGGCTTTCCGGTATTCATCCATTTCATCCGGATTTTTAAACCGCTCGCCATCAAGATATGAAGACGCTCCAAGTCCCAGCCCCAGATATTCGTGTCCGGTCCAGTAGCCGCAGTTATGCCTGCACTCATATCCCGCTTTGGCATAGTTCGAGATCTCGTAGCGCCGGTACCCCTTCGAAGCCAGAAACTGCTTCGTGAAGTGGTACATTCTGCGGTCTTCTTCCTCCGAAGGAAGATCAGGCAGCTTTCCGGCATCCAGCAAAGCAGCAAGAGGTGTTCCCTCCTCAATGATCAGGCTGTACGCCGAGATGTGCTCAGGTCCGAGCGACACCGCTACTTCAAGCGTGTGAGACCAGGTTTCTATGTTTTGGCCGGGCAGCGCCGACATGAGGTCCAGATTGATGTTGTTAAATCCGGCTTCACGCGCGGCAAAAAAAGTCTCCCGCGCCTGAGCGGCGGTGTGGATCCGCCCCAACAGACGAAGTTCGGAATCGTCAAAAGACTGCATGCCTACAGACAGTCTTCCTATGCCGGCAGCTTTGAAGCCTCGAAGTTTATCCGGATCTACGGTACCGGGATTTACTTCCATACTGATCTCCGCGTCCGTCAGAACATGATAACAGCAGCGGATCGTATCCATCACGCGGGCTGCCTGGGCTGGCGTCATCAGAGAGGGCGTTCCTCCCCCGATGAAAATCGTGTCCACAACTTCGGCGCCCTTGTCCGTGACAAGGGTCTCGCCTGCCCGAAGTTCGATCTCGCGGCACAGCAGGTCAATATATTCTTCTCTTGTCTCTTCGCCGGCCGGTCCTGACAGAAAATCACAGTACCTGCACTTTCTCTCGCAAAAGGGAAAGTGCAGGTACAGAGAGACCGGTCCGCCGCGGTTAAATTCAATCATACGGCACCTTTTTCAGTTTCCGGCATCAAGTTTCAATACATTCATGAACGCTTCCTTCGGAATCTCTACGTTTCCGACGATCTGCATTCTCTTCTTTCCTTCCTTCTGCTTTTCCAGCAGTTTCTTCTTTCGGGAAATATCGCCGCCGTAGCACTTGGCAAGAACGTCCTTGCGCAGCTGTCTGACCGTCTCGCGGGCGATGATGCGTCCGCCGACCGCCGCCTGGATCGGCACATCGAAGAGCTGTCTCGGGATCTCTTCCTTGAGTTTTTCGCACATCTTGCGGCCCCGCTCGTATGCGCCCGCAGCGTGAACGATGAAGGAGAGAGCATCCACAGGTTCCTTATTCACAAGGATGTCCATCTTGACCAGTTCGCTGGTCTCATAGCCCTTGAGGTCATAGTCGAAGGAGGCATAGCCCCTCGATCTCGACTTAAGGGCGTCAAAGAAATCATAGATGATCTCGTTGAGGGGAAGCTCGTATTTGAGGACCGCGCGGGTCGCTTCAATATACTCCGTGTCCAGATAGCGGCCGCGCCTCTCCTGGCACAGCTGCATGATCGGTCCGATAAACTCTGTGGTCACCATGATCTCGGCGCTCACGATGGGCTCTTCCATGTGCTCTATTTTGGCAGGATCGGGCAGGTTCGAAGGATTGGTCAGCTCGATCATCGTGCCGTCCGTCTTATAGACCTTATAAACAACGCCGGGCGCTGTGGAGATCAGGTCCAGATCATACTCCCTCTCCAGGCGCTCCAGGATGACTTCCATGTGAAGCAGTCCCAGGAATCCGCAGCGGAATCCGAAACCGAGGGCCAGAGACGTCTCCGGTTCAAAAAACAGAGAGGCGTCGTTGAGCTGTAGCTTCTCCAGCGCGTCGCGAAGGTCCGGGTACTTGGCGCTGTCCGCCGGATAGAGTCCGCAGTAGACCATGGGCTGCGCTCTCTTGTAGCCGGGAAGAGGCTCCGCGCAGGGGCGCGTGTGTTCTGTGACAGTATCGCCGACCCGCGCGTCCTTGATGTTTTTGATCGAGGCCGTGAAGTAGCCGACCTGTCCCGCCGCCAGCTCTTCGCAGGGGATGAACTGGCCCGGGCCGAAATAACCCACTTCCACTACTTCCACAACCGCTCCGGTCGCCATCATGCGCACCTGCATACCCTTTCGGATCACGCCGTCCCGGATCCTGCAGAACACGATGACGCCGCGGTAAGAATCATAGAGAGAGTCGAAGATCAGAGCCTTGAGAGGCTCCTCGGCATTTCCCTCGGGCGCGGGGATCTTTTCCACCACCGCTTCCAGCACATCCTCGATGCCGATGCCCTGTTTTGCCGAGATCAGAGGGGCGTCCTCCGCTTCAATGCCGATGACATCCTCGATCTCATGCCGCACCTCCTCGGGCATTGCGCTGGGGAGGTCGATCTTGTTGATCACGGGGAATACGTCCAGATCGTGTTCAAGCGCCAGATAGACATTGGCCAGTGTCTGGGCCTGTATGCCCTGCGTCGCGTCCACCACAAGGATCGCGCCGTCGCAAGCCGCCAGTGAGCGGCTGACCTCATAGTTGAAGTCTACGTGACCGGGCGTATCGATCAGGTTGAAGATGTACTCCACGCCATCCTTTGCCTTATAGACAAGACGCACCGCCTGGCTCTTGATCGTGATGCCGCGCTCACGCTCCAGTTCCATATTGTCCAGGACCTGGTCCTGCATCTCGCGGCTGGTCAAAAGCCCCGTCCTCTCGATCATGCGGTCCGCCAGCGTGGATTTGCCGTGGTCGATATGGGCCACGATACAGAAGTTTCTGGTCCTCTCCCGGATATTGTCGTAGTGATTTGATGCCATATATGTAATGCTGTCCTTTCTTAGGCCGCCCTTCGGGGCTCAGCTGTTCTCATTGATATAGATCTGGACTCTGCTCTGGATGACTCCGGCGACATCCCTCGCACTCTTTTGTCCCTCGAAGAAGGCTGCCGCCTCCTCGACAATGATATTCTCGACGCTCCTGTCAAAATATGCCTTGCTGCTCAGTCCTCTGAGGAAAGCATAGATCCGGTCGACTTCGGAGTCGGAGATCCTCGGCAGCTCCACATTCTCGCCGCCGATATTCATGATGATGTGGTCCTCTACCTTCTGTCCGTTCTCGTCCGTATAGTAGATGGGCTCCATCGCCTTGTTGGCGAGCTGATCCAGCGCGCTGATACTGACCGGCCAGTACATCTCGATGGTATTCTGATAGTCGTCGAGGAGGAAGCGGCGCACGAAACTCCAGCAGGCATCCTTCTGATCAGAAGCGGCGTTGACCGCGATCTCAAGCTGCGGAGCGATCGCCGCGGTGCCGGGCACCTGGGACGGGAACCCTGCCATAGTGATCTCCGATCCAAAATAACCGTATCGGAGATTTACATACTCGTCGAAGGTCCCGAGGGACTCCCTCGCGAACAGAGCTTTTCCGTTTCTGTAGAACGCCGTGGTGTCTTCCTGCATAGCTGCCTCATCTATTTTGGCAGGGAACTGGCTGACGAATTCCAGAAGGCGTATAAACTCAGGCGAGTCGAACTTACACTCGGATCTTTCCCAGTCAATAAACTGATCCCCGCACAATTCCATTGCCTGATAAAGAATATCTTCCCTGCTGGCAAGTCCGAACATCCTGCCCGGAGCAACGCCCTTGGAGGCCGCGAGCTGATCGGCAAAATCCAGCGTAAAGCCGGAACCGTCCCCGATATCCTCAGTTTTACCTACAACAGTGTTTACGTAGAAAGAAGGGATGACCGCATATGTTTTTCCATCGTTCTTGAAGGTGTCAAACACATTTGTCAGATACTCTTTGCCGGAGATCTCCTCATCGCCTTCCATATAAGGGGTCAGGTCCTCGAAGACCCCCTTGCTGATATAACTGCTGATGGGCATGGCCGCGGAAAGGACCAGTACGTCCGGCGCGCTGCCTGACGCGATATCCGTATTCAGCTTTGTCAGCCCTTCCGTTCCTGTCTCTCCGTCGAACTGGGAGTAGTCCACGATGCTGATCCTGACATCCTGATTCGTTTTGTTAAAGGCAAAGACCTGTTTGCGGACCTCATAATCAAGGTAATAGCTTCCAAGCGTGATCGTCTTGCGATTTGCGACGACCTCTGGGTCTACTTTGGAAAGGATCTCCACAAGGCTAGTGCCTGTCAGATCCGCGACGACAGCCGCAAGTTTCCCGTCCTCCATCTCCGCAATGCCGGTGACTGACGTGACATCCATGTCGGAATCCACATAGTCGACGATCTTTACAATGCCGGCGCCGTCAAGATTCATTCCGTAGATCGCGTTTGCGCCTGCCATGTACAGCTGCCAGGTCTTTCCGGGGAAAACAAAGGACATCCCCGCTTCAGATGGAACCGGATAACTCTCTCCCGTTTTTCCCGTCTCCATATCGATCACTGTGATCTGCTCGCCGTTTCCTCCGTATGTGACAGTCACAACCGTGCCGTCCTCGAGCACATAAGGCGTAATACTCTTTAACTGGTCATCGGTACTGATCGTCCTGATAAAAGATCCGTCCTCTGCGCTGTACAGATCAAGCCCCAGGGAAGTACTCACAATAAGGCCGTCCTTACTGTAAGCGACACTGTTGACAAAATAGTCCGTTTCGCTGTTTTCCGGGATCCGGGCAGGCACTGTCCAGATATCCCGGCCGTCAGGCGCGATGCAGGAGAGTACATATACACTCTCTCCGTTCTGCGCCGCAGAAGCCGGATCGACTTCTACAGCCTCCGAAACGATCAGTTCCTCTTCCGCGTCATTCCCTTCACCCTTAAATTCGTCAGCAGGGGAAGTAATTCCGTCCGTTGCCTCCTCCTGAAGTGTCGGATCGTTGGCGGGAGAATCTCCGCCTTCTGTATAGAATTCCACGACCTGATCCCCGCCTTGCGCGCCGGGGCCCTCCCCGGCTGCTCCTGCAGGGCTTTCTTCCACTATACCTCCGGGGCCTTCCTGCGCCCCTGGGCCTTCCTGCGCTGTTCCGCCCGGGCCTTCTTCCACTGCTCCGCCGGGGCCTTCCTGCGCTGCTCCCGCAGGACCTTCTTCCACCGCTCCCGCGGGTCCTTCTTCCACTGCTTCCGCAGGACCTTCTTCGCTTCCGGGGCCGCTCTGCTCCCCGTCTCCGGAAGTAAAACCGATGGAATCGCTGTCATAGGAAACCTTTGCGACATAGTAATTGCCGTCAGAGCCTATGTTCATAGCAAGTACATCCTGCGTACCGCCGCCGATCAGGAGGCTGTACTGCAGATCTGATCCGTCCGGTGCAAAATTCACCAGCGCGTGAGTGCCGGAATCGGAGAATCCGTAGGAATAGCCGGCGGCGTAGATCCTGCCGTCTTTGTACATAAGGTTCTCCATATTAAAATCAGCGAGAGATCCATCCTTGTCCTGCAGTTCGACCGGCTGGGCGCTGTAGACATAATCCCCGGACACGGCGGCCTGTGTGCCTCCGTCAGGTTCTTTTTTATCACTTCCGCCCTTACCGCATGCCGCCGTGGTCAGAGCCAGCACTGCCGCCATCACCACGCTGATCATCCTGGTATTTCGTTTCATACTGTACCGCCTTTCTGTTCTCCCTGATCGTTTCAAAAGGAGCGAGTCCCTTGTCTTCCAGCATACCCTTTTCCGAACTGCTGTCAGCGGACCCTTGGCCCTTTTCCTGAGGTGCTTCAGTTTTTTCTCCTGAAGGCGCGTCATTGTCCGGATCTTGTTCTCTCTCTTTGTAATACTCCGGATATTTCTTTCTGGACTGTCTCTCGTAGACACTGTCCTGCAGATTTCGGACACTTCCCGCAAGAGTCCAGCTCCTGTTCCTGTACCAGTGGATCAGCATCCACAGCAGCAGAAGGATCGTCAAAACGATCAGAATACACTCCAAAAGAAAGAGCGCCGCAAAGATCGTCTCCCATCCAAGAGCCACATTCTCCCAATACGGATACCTGACCGCTCCGGTGCGCATCCCCAGAAGTGCAAACTGCCGTATATCTTCCACGAGACTGGGGATCTTGTAGCGGTTAGTGTTGTCCACCACGATCACCCCGGATTCCTCTCCAAATGCCTTTTTCACAGCTGATGCCGCATACCCCTCGACCGGATCGGGCATCACGATCTCATAAGCCGTGATCATTCCCGTATCTTTGTAGTGGGTGTTGGCGGTTCCGACATTTTCCATGTTCTGCGTGTCGTCGGGGGCGGTTTCCTGCGCGGCTGACGAACCCTGACTTCCTCCGGAAGTTCCCTGCTCGTCACCTGACCCCTGACCTGTTCCGGAATCACTCTGTTCGTCTTCGCTGTCTGCGGGCCTATCATCAGACTGCTCTTCCTCAGTCTTCGTATCTGCCGGTGACTCCGCAGCCTTCGCGAAGACAGCGCAGCCTGCCGGACTCGACGCTGTCCCCGGCGTTATCTGTGAGCCGCCGTCGGAGCCGTTCCCTGTACCGCCGTAACCAAGCAGCGTCTTATACTGGACAAAGACCACGTAATCGGACAGGCCTCCTTCTGTATACAGGCTGCCCTGCTCTTTTCTATAAACACCGGAAATGCGAAGATGCATATCCTGGACCCGGACTGTTCTTCCCTCTACGTCAAAGGAGCCGAAGAGCTTCCAGGCAGTCTCTTCGTCGAGAAGGATCTCATCTTTCATCACGGAATCGGACAGATAATAAGAGCCCGCTGACAGTTTGAGCGGATGGAAGGTGAAGAACGCGCCCCCGGTCCCCACAGCTTCAACAGTAACTGTCTTGCTTCCTGCCGCCAGAGTCAGTTTCCCGATCCCGCTGTAGCAGTCCTGCCATAATTTCGAGTCTTTTCCCTCCGAAGTCTTTTTGATCGAGTCCTGGGCGAGCGCCGTATTGATCTTGTACTCCAGGTCCTTGATCGTCTCTTCCATCAGCGCTTCTTCCTGCGGAAGAAAGGCGCTCACCTGCGCGCAGCTTTCCGGAGCGCCCCATCGGGACGCCTCCCTCTGGTCTTCAAATCCCAGCGCCTTTAATTCCCGGAATCCGTGGATTCCGGCTGCCGCGATCAGCCACAGGACGCAGACTTTCAGAGCGGTCTTTTTCCAGGGAGTTATCCCGCGTTTTTTCCTTTTAGCGGTCACTGCTGCAAATCCTCCGCAAGTCTCACCTGCATGCCGGCGGCCACCGGCTTGGTGGTAGTCGTGATCACATATTCATAGCCGCTCAGGGGTCCTGAGATAGCTGTCAGAAGGTCATCGCTCTCGAGGACCTGCACATCCACCCTGGTAGCAATGTATCTGTTCCCGAGCGGGCTCTCTTTACTGCTGACGATCAGGATAAACTTGCCGTTATTGTCCTCTCTCACAGCGTTATTGGGAACCGTCAGGTCATAGGTCTTCGTGTTTTCTCCCACGCTGAGCTGTATGGTGTCTCCGGCCTCCACATCGGGGCTCTGGATCTCAAACTTCAATATTTTGCCGCCGGAGCTGTCCGATGCGTCCGCGGTTATGCTCACCAGTGTCGCTTTAAAGTCCGAATAAGCCCATTCATTCTGGGGTTTGGCTTCCATGCCGGTCTTGAGCATCTGCGCCTGTTCCTTGGTGCAGGTGAAACTGACCGTCATTCCTTTCCCTTCGGGCTGTATGACAGCGCCTACCGTGTCCGAAGATGTGGTGTCACCGGCGTTATAGGTGACGGAAACGATCTTTCCGTCGATCGGCGCCTTGACTGTCGCGCTCTTCTCCGCTTTTTCAAGGCTCTCCACTTTAGCCTGGGCATCTTCCATTGTCTTCTGGATCGCCTTAAGCTCAAGTTCCGCCTGAATACTCTTTACAGTAGTGTCCCTGTTGTTGGTCGCCCTTGTCAGTTCCGCCTCTGTCTCCGCTTTATAGGCCTGCGCCTCAGCAAGCTTTTTGGCATTCCTCTCGGCCTGTTTGACAGCTTCCTCATCTGCTCCCATACTGGCAGTGTTGGTGGTGCCGTTGAGCCGCTCCACAGCAAGACCCGCTTCCGTATCTTCATAGAGCGCGTCTTCGTAGTCGGAGTTTACCTCATCGAGGATCTCCTGCATCTCGTCATCCGTCAGATACTCGCCGTTTCTGATCCTTTCCACCGCGTCGCTGGTCAGGTCTCCGCTGAAGAGGGCTTTCTGGAAATTAGACTTTGCCTCCTCGTATTCCTTCCTGGCCTCCTTGAGTTCATCGGATTCCGAATCCTGCAGTTCAAAGATCACATCGTCTTTCTTGACCTCATCGCCCGCCTTGACATTAACAGCGGCGATCACCCTGCCGTTGGGCGCTTTTACGCTATAGGGATCATCCACCTCCGCGGCGCCCGAACCTCTCACTTTGGGCGTGATGCTTCCCTCCTGCACGTAGCGGGTCGCCACCTGCGGAAGCGAGTAGTTCATGATCGTGTTGGAGAAAAAGGTCAGAATGAGCATGATTGACAAAAAGACAATGGTCAGATTCTTGATCCAGTCCTTTCGTGCGGCTGAGCGCTGCATCTGATACCGTTCTCTGTTTTCCTTATCTTCGATTTCGTACATAACCTGTCTGCTCCTTTAAAGTGACGGGCCCTGACATCATTCCTTGATGCCGCCCTGGTACAGAATTCCTTCCACCAGATACTCCTCGCCATACAGGAAGAAAAGCATCGGCAGGACCATATATATGACAGCTACGGCAAAAGCCAGAGAGATCTCGCCCGCATTGATCCTCGATAAAAATACGGAGAGAGGATACAACTCCTCATTGTCCAGAAGGATCAGCGGCTGTTCGACCATGTTCCAGTAATCGATAAAGATCAGGATCGCGATCGAAGCAAGGCCTCCCCTGCAGATCGGCATACAGATCTGTGTGAAGATCTGCCACTCCCCGGCTCCGTCTATGGATGCTGCCTCGTAGAGAGAATACGGTATCCTTCTCATATACTTAGTGAGCATATAAACGGCAAAGGGAGAAAATATACCCGGAAGCCAGATCGCCCATCTGGTCCCTACGATCCCCAGTTCCGATGTGACCATATAGTTGGGCACCAGTGTGACCTGATAGGGCATCAGCATGAGTACTATGTAAAGGAAAAAGATCAGCTGTTTCACCTTCCCGCGGTACCTTGCGAATCCGAAAGAAGCAAGGGACGCGACAAAGAGCTGAAAGATCACGATCGGCACGACGTAGATCACGGAATTCCAGAATTTCATCAGGTATTCCGGGCTCTTGAAGAGCACAGTGGCATACTGGCTGAAAGTCACCATATCCGGGATGAATTTCAGGTTCACCACCTCCGAGACGAACACCTTGCCGCCGGAAGTATTCTGAGCGAAGATCGAGCCGTAATTGGCGCTGATCTCTGAAGCGGTCATAAAGCTGTTCGTGAAGGTGAGCACCGTGGGCGTCAGAAACATAAACGCGAAGAAGACCGCGGCGATGGTCCTTCTCACTGTCTGTCTTCTCTCCGCCTTTCTGCGGTCGCTGATCGCGTCGTACTCCCTGTACTCCGGTTTTTTAGCCGTTTTCGCTTTTTTGGCCTGTTTCTCTTTTTGGACCGGTTCCGCTTTTGGGGCCGGCACCGTTTCCTTATTCGCGGTCTCTACTGAGATCTCGTTCTTTTTCTTCTTAAATAATCCCATATTCCTACTGCTCAAGATCCTTTCCGAACCGGTCCTCCGCCAAAAGCAGAATTCCGATCACGATCATCATAAACACAGCCATGATGATCGCGGCGGCGGACAGTTTCTGATAATCCAGAGACTGAAATGTGTTATTCATAAAATGCTGCATCATGTACAGAGAATTGTAGGGATAATCCCCTGTGAGGAGGTAGACCTCCCTAAATACCTTAAAGGAATTGATCAATGACATGATTATGACGAACATGATCGTCGAAGAGAGGTATCTTATCTTGATCTTCCAGAAGATCTGGCCTTCCGTCGCGCTCTCAAGTCTTGCCACCTCGATCTGGTCTCTGGGTATACTTGAGAGTCCCGACATGAACAGGATCATATTGTAACCCAGGTTCTTCCACAGAAACAGCAGTATGATAACGATCGGCGCCAGATCCGATTTGAGCCAGTCGATCCTGTCAATACCGGCGCGGGTCAGAAATACATTGACCAGTCCGTTGTAGTCGAACAGGACCTGCCATACCAGGATCACGGACGCGATCGGCACCATCATGGGGCTGAGGAAAAAAGTCCGGAAGGTGCTCTTAAACGGGATGCGGCTCTCCATGATCACCGCGAGCCACAGAGACAGCACTACCGCCAGCGGCACAGCGATCATCGAGAAGAGCAGCGTGTTGCGCGCCGCAAGCGAGAAAGCATTGTTCTGCCACGTGCGGATAAAGTTGTTAAGCCCTACAAATTCGTGCTGGACGGGATTGTTGATCATGGAATAGTAAATGACCACTCCAAAGGGGAGCACAAAGAACAGCCCCACGCCGATCAGACTCGGGGCAAGATACAGCCAGGAGACAGCCCGTCCCCTCCATCTTCTCAGACGCGCCGACCCGTACTTCCTTTCTTCAGCAGCCCGGGACGCATTGTCTTTCAGATATCGGTCTAACTTTTTTCCTGCATGTTCACTCATCAAATGTTACTCTCCAAAGTGTCCCTTTCATATGCAAAAGACGCATATATCAAACTATTTTACCACATCATAACAAAAGCAGGCAGGAAATTTCGTTCCTGCCTGCCTATATATTGTGAAAATTGGGTGAATTTTCTTCTCAAAAGCGTATTATTCGCGGATGAGAAGGGTTTTTCCGGTCATTTCCTTAGGCTGCTCGTATCCCATGATGTCGATCAGAGTGGGAACGATGTCCGCCAGAACGCCGCCCTCTCTGAGCTTGACGTTCTCGTGATAGTTCGCCAGGATAAAGGGAACCGGGTTCGTGGTGTGCGCAGTGTGGGGTGCGCCGGTCTCATAGTTGACCATCTGCTCGCAGTTGCCGTGGTCCGCGCAGATGAAGAGAACGCCGTCCTCTTCCTTGATCGCCTCGAGAGCCTTTCCTACGCACTCGTCGACAACTTCGACGGCCTTGATCGCTGCCGGGAGCACACCCGTGTGGCCGACCATGTCAGGGTTCGCGAAGTTGATGACGATCACGTCATACTTCTTGGAATGGATCGCCTCTACCAGTTTGTCGAGAACGCCGTAAGCGCTCATCTCGGGCTTGAGGTCATAAGTGGGAACATCCTTGGGGGAACGGACCAGAATTCTGTCCTCTCCCTCGTTGGGAACTTCCACACCGCCGTTAAAGAAGAATGTTACGTGAGCATACTTCTCGGTCTCCGCGATCCTCGCCTGCTTCATTCCCTTGGCAGCAAGCCACTCGCCGAAAGTATTGGTGACGTCGACCTTCTTGAAAGCGACCTCCTTGTTCGGGATGTCCGGATCATAGTCCTTGAAGCAGACGTATGTGACTTTCTTCCTGGGTCCTCTGTCAAAATAGTCAAACTCGTTGTCGCAGAAGCAGTGCGTGATCTCTCTCGCTCTGTCGGGACGGAAGTTGTAGAAGATGATGGAGTCGCCGTCCTTGATCGTCGTGAGGGGCTTGCCGTCCTTGCAGATCACGGTGGGCTTTACAAACTCATCGTACTCGCCTCTCTCATAGGAAGCTGTGATCGCCTCATGGGCGCTCTCCGCCTTGAGACCTTCGCCCTTTGTCAGAGCGTCGTACGCGATCTTGACGCGGTCATAGTTGTTATCTCTGTCCATCGCGTAGTAGCGTCCGCTGATCATCGCGATCTGACCTACGCCGATCTCCTTCTCCTTCGCCTCAAGCTGTGCGATAAAATCGGCGCCGCTCTGAGGAGGAGTATCTCTTCCGTCGAGGAAGCAGTCGACATATACTCTGTCAAGTCCGTTCTTCTTGCACATCTCAAGAATAGCGTACAGATGCGTGATGTGGCTGTGAACGCCGCCGTCGGACAGAAGTCCGTAAATGTGCAGATCGGAATTCTTCACCTTGCAGTTGTTGATCGCTTCGAGGATCTCAGGATTCTCAAAAAACACTCCGTCCTGGATCTCCTTGGTGATTCTTGTAAGTTCCTGATAAACGATCCTGCCGGCGCCCATGTTCATGTGGCCGACCTCGGAATTGCCCATCTGCCCGTCCGGAAGTCCTACCGCCATACCACTGGCATATCCCTTTACAAAAGGAACACTCTCCATAAGCCCGCTGACGACCGGAGTGTTTGCCATGGCAACAGCGTTTGCCTCGGGATTGTCGTTAAGGCCATAGCCATCCAGGATCATTAAAACTACTGGCTTTTGTTTCATGTGATTCTCCTCATTCCAATATAAATAGCAGTTGCTCTTTCTTCGTATTTTACTACTTTTATGCGCAATCGTGAAGTACCGCCACAAATTTAGCAAGCTGTACTTTGACAGTTCCCCCTGCTCTCCGCTTCTTTATCTGCGTCCCTTGAAGATCGTTCCCGCCGGTTCGCCTGCTACGACTTTGTAGAGGATCGCCGGATCCTTTCCGTTGGTCACCACTGTGTCGATTCCCTGCGCAGTGGCTAGATCAGCTGCCTGAAGCTTGGTGCGCATTCCGCCGGTCCCTCTCCTGGATCCGGCTCCTCCCGCCAGCTTATATACAGAGTCGTCGATCCTATCGATCTGGCGGATCAGCTGGGCGTCTTTATAGAGCCTGGGATCCTTGTCAAAAAATCCGTCGATATCGGAGAGGATGACCAGTTTATCCGCCTGGCACAGGACTGCAACCACCGCCGAGAGGACATCGTTGTCACTAAAGAGTCTCTCCTCCGATTCGATCTCCGTGTAGCTGACGGAGTCGTTCTCGTTGACGATCGGGATCACGCCGGACTCAAGAAGCGCCGAGAAAGTGTTGCTGAGATTCTCCTTCTTCTCTTCCTGCGCGATATCCTCAGCATTTAGAAGGATCTGCGCAACTGTCTTGTCGTAGTAGCCGAAAAATTTGTCATACAGAAACATGTTCGCGCACTGTCCCACTGCTGCCGCCGCCTGTTTCATGCGCATCGTGGCGGGCTTTTCTTTCATATGCATCTTGTTGGCACCCACAGCGATCGCGCCGGAGGAGACGAGGATGACTTCGTGCCCCATATTCTGAATATCCGAAAGGACCATGGCCAGTTTTTCCATTGTCCGCAGATTGCTGTTTCCCAGTTCATTTGTAAGAGTCGATGTTCCGACTTTGATCACAATTCTGTCTCTTTTCACGATAGATCCTTTCGCAACTTGGTTTACATGCTGTTTAGTAAAATATAATGATCGCCGTTCCGGTGTCGACCGCCTCATAGATCTCTTCCGCGGCACTAAGCGGAATGTTCACGCAGCCGTGAGATCCGTTTCCCTTGTAGATACTGCCGCCGAAGGAGTATCTCCAGGTAGCGTCGTGCAGGCCCTGCCCTTCATAGAAGGGCATCCAGTAATTGACTTCTGTCTCATATTCATCCTCGCCGTTGCCGCCGGTGAGAACAGACGGGCTCTCCTTGTAAGCAAGGGGGAAGCACCCGGTCTGCGTCCCGTGATCCTTTGTCACATCGCCGGATACGCAGCTGCACTCAGTGTAAACTTCACCGTTCTTATAAAACCACACATGCTGTGCGGAGAGATCAACTTCAATATATGTTCCGGCCAGATCGTCTGTTCCGTTTCTTGCCAGGTAATAAGGATTGCCCCAGGAGTTCTTCTCCAGATAAACCGGTTCTCTCGTCACATGGCTTCGGGATTCGATGTCTTCCCGGATCTGCTCCGCCTCGTCCTCCTTAAGGATCGTATAGCCGTAGTCATTGCGGGAAGCTTTGATCGTGATCTCACCCCTGAGCGTGGAGTTGAATTTCCGTTCTATATAGCGCGTATCATATTTTGCCGCGAGTTCTTCCACGAAGGCCGCGATCTTCTCATCGCTCAATTGAGCTTTTCCGCCGCTGATCTCCATGAACCGGTCGCAGAGGTCCATAAGATCATATTCTTCCTTTTCGTCCCCGAAGGTATAGGTGAGCCCGGCTCCCGCGTACTCATTTACGGCGTCCCTCTTTTCGACAAGACCGGCGTCGTCTCTGTAGATCTGCGGTTTTTCGCAAAGATCCCATGGAAATTCAAAACTTCTGTGAAGGCCGTCTTCAGAGTCCAGTGTCTGTCTGATGCAGTCCCTGACATAGTCCTGCAGCTGCTGATCTGTAATCTCGTTTCCCTGGATCTCTTCTCTGATCGCCAGGGCATCCGCCTGACTGTCATAGTAGAGGCAGGCGTCCTGTGAGGGGTATCTTGCCACTTCCAGCGCGTCAGCCCTGACCTGCTTTGTAAAGATTTCCGTTTTTTCCTGCGGCCGCGCTTCGATCTCGCATTCATATCTGTCAAATATGCTGCGCAGCACATTCTCGTTATTTTTTTGTTCAGAGGCCGCGGTCTGCAGATCTCCGCTAAGTTTCTCCCGGTCGATCTCGTAGCCGTAAAAAGAGAGATTTCCCCTCAGATCCTCATTTTCATTCTCTGTGATAATGATCTCGGAGTTCTCGTACTTGTCGTGAATGAGCTGCAGCACCTCGTCCGCCGACATTCCGTAAACATCTTCGCCGTCCACCAGAGTTCCCTTGAGGAAACCGCTGTTATTGCTCTCACAGTAAAACCTGTATCCGTAATAAACTCCCATTCCGAGGATGGCAGAGACTCCGTACATCGCCGCAAACTTAAGCAGAGAGTTCTTCCCGGCCGAACGTCTGCCTTTGCGCCCCGCATCTATCATACTTCATGCCTCCTTTATGTAAATCGAGACTAATATTATCACGATTCCATTACGGCGTAAATTGTGTTTTTTTTTGGAATCAGCCTATTTCATGAAATTTTCTGCGCGTATTTGTGATAATATGTAACTGTTTTATGAACAGATACAAATCTGTCTCACGGGACTGTTCAAATCAGTAAACGGAAGGAGAATATAAATGAGTAATGATACAGGGAAATTCCCGGAGCTCTTCGGCAGCATGGTATTCAATGAAGATACTATGAAAGAGCGCCTTTCCCCCAGCTGCTACAGGCAGTGGAAAAAAAGTGTCAGCGATGGAACTCCCCTTGATATATCTACAGCTAATGAGATCGCGGAAGCCATGAAGCAGTGGGCTGTTGAAAAAGGGGCGACCCATTATACACACTGGTTCCAGCCCATGACCGGTGTGACCGCGGAGAAACACGACAGTTTCATCTCTCCCGAAGATAAGGGAAGGATCGTGCTGGAATTCTCAGGCAAAGAGCTGGTCAGGGGAGAACCCGACGCCTCTTCATTCCCGTCCGGCGGTCTTCGCGCTACCTTTGAAGCCAGAGGATACACAGCCTGGGATCCCACTTCCTTCGCATTTATTAAGGAAAAGTCTCTGTGCATTCCCACGATCTTCTGCTCCTACTCCGGGCACGCGCTGGACAAAAAAACTCCTCTTCTGCGTTCCATGGACGCTGTGAGCAAACAGGCCGTCCGCATTCTGCGGCTCTTCGGCGATACTGCCACAACCAGGGTCATCTCTCAGGTGGGCGCCGAGCAGGAATACTTCCTTCTCGACAAAAAGCTTTATAATAAGCGCGAAGACCTGATCATGACCGGCAGGACGCTCTTCGGTGCCAAGCCCCCCAGAGGACAGGAACTGGAAGATCACTATTTTGGCGCGATCCGCCCCAGAGTTGCCTCCTATATGCAGGATCTGGACAATGAACTCTGGAAGCTGGGTGTCCTCTCCAAGACTAAGCACAACGAGGTGGCGCCTTCCCAGCATGAAATGGCTCCTATTTACAGCGATGCCAACACCGCCTGCGATCAGAATCAGATCACAATGGAGATCATGAAGAAGGTCGCGGACCGCCACGGCCTCGTCTGTCTGCTCCACGAGAAGCCTTTCGCCGGCGTCAACGGTTCGGGCAAACACGATAACTGGTCCCTGTCTACGGACACCGGAAGGAACCTCTTCAAGCCCGGGTCAACCCCCCGCCAGAACGCGCAGTTCCTCCTGTTTCTGACTGCCTTTATCAAGGGTGTCGATGAGTACCAGGATATGCTGCGGGCCACCGTGGCGACCCCCGGCAACGACCACCGTCTCGGTGCGCAGGAAGCGCCGCCCGCTGTTGTCTCCATTTTCCTGGGTGCTGAACTGAGCGCAGTTGTGAATTCCATCATCAATGACACGGCCATGAAAGGCCTCGGAAAGCGGACTCTGGACATCGGCGTCGACGTGATGCCGCCGATTCCCCAGGACAATACGGACAGGAACCGCACTTCCCCTATGGCCTTCACCGGCAACAAGTTTGAATTCCGCATGCCCGGATCCTCGCTCTCCATCGCCGGTCCCAACATCGTTCTGAACACCGTCATGGCGCACGAACTGATGCTGTTTGCGGATGAGCTTGAAAAAGCGGACGATTTTGACGACTGCATCGCCCATCTGATCCGGCGTGAGCTGACGGCGCACCGCAGGATCATTTTCGACGGCAACGGTTACGACGAGTCCTGGATCGCGGAGGCGAAACTGCGCGGACTCTCCAACTTCTCCACTGCTGTGGACGCGCTTCCCGCCTACATCGACGAGAAGAATATCCGTCTCTTTACGGATCACGCCATCTACACCAGAGAGGAAGTCGACGCCCGATACAATATCCATGTGGAGAACTACAATGCGACCATCGAGATCGAGGCCCGCACCATGATCGATATGATCCGCAAGGATATCCTTCCTGCCGTTTCCGCGTACGGAGCGTCCCTGTGCAAAGGTTTCGCGGAGCGCAGGGAACTCGGTCTTCCATTTAAATATGAAGAAAACAATGCCCGCAACAACTGCATGCTGTCGGACTGCCTGCACGACGCCTGCCTGAAGCTGGAGAAGGATCTCCGAAGTGTTCCCGCATCGCCTGCAGAGGCAATGCGCTACTGCCATGACATTCTCGTGCCCGACATGAACGAGTGCAGAAGTTATGCGGATGAGCTTGAGACCATTACAAAGAGAAGCGAGTGGCCTTTCCCCACTTATTCCGATCTTCTTTTCAGCGAGGGTTAAATTGATCACATTATTATCCAGGCTTTTTATTCCGGATCATGAAAAAACCGACCTTCCCGAGGTGAGGCGCCGCTATGGCGTCCTCTCGGGAACAGTCGGTATTTTTCTTAATCTGCTCCTTTTTGCAGGGAAACTCTCTGCCGGAATACTCGTTCACTCGGTCTCGATCACTGCGGACGCCTTCAACAACCTCTCAGACGCCGCTTCGAGCGTGATCACCCTGATCGGCTTTAAACTTGCCGGAAAAAAAGCGGACAGAGACCATCCCTTCGGCCATGGCCGGGTCGAGTACATCGCGGGACTCCTGATCAGCATTTCTATCATCATGGTGGGAGCCGATCTCGCCAAGAGCTCACTTGACAGAATCGTTTCCCCTGTACAGACCGTGTTCTCCGGAGCGGCAGCTGCTGTACTTGCGGCTTCCATTGCCGTTAAGCTATATATGTTTTGCTATAACCGCAATCTGGCAGAAGCAATTGACAGCGTTGCCCTGCGCTCCACAGCTATGGACTCCATAAGCGACTGCGCCGCCACCTCTGCCGTCCTCCTTTGCCAGTTCATGTCAGCAAAACTCGGACTTCACCTGGACGGATGGTGCGGACTTGCCGTCTCGCTGTTCATCCTCCATACGGGGATCCGTTCCGCGTTCGATACTGTAAGCCCCCTTCTCGGACAGGCTCCCGATCCGGCGCTCACCTCAAAGATCGAGGAGATCGTCCTTCACACAGAGGGCATCCTTGATATGCATGACCTGATGATCCACGATTACGGGCCCGGGCATCAGATCGTCTCTCTCCACGCCGAAATACCCTCTGACTTCTCCCTGGTGCATGCCCACGAGATCATCGACCGCCTGGAGACGAGGCTCGACAGCGAACTCGGCGTCATGAGTGTCATTCATATGGATCCCGTGGATTCCAAGGATCATCAGGCCCATCTTCTCAGGAGCAGGGTGCTCAAAAAGCTTCGCTCCATGGACCCGGAGGCGGGACTGCATGATTTCCGGATCCTGCGGGGAGAGGATATGCCCGCTGTGTCCTTCGACGCGCAGTTTCCTTTTTCCTACAAGGAAACCGACGAGAGTATCCTGCTTGCCCTCACTGACTATATCAGCCGTGAACTGCCGGGCTATCAGGCCATCATCCGCGTGGACAGAGTCTAGTAGACGGGGTCAGACCCCAGCGTATGGGGTCTGACCCCTATTGAGCAGATTCTCCGTCATGACAAGGAGGCCGGTGCCCTCTCCGATCGAATAATAAGCGCCTTTACTGCCGCTGTCCGGCAGAGTCTCATTGCTGCAGCCCACCGGATAATCGTTCGGGACCGCAGCATTTTCTGTTTCATACTTCATTCCCCGGATCGTCACGCCGCTCAGGCATCTGTCAAGCGCAAACAGAGATACCGTTCCCTCAAAATCCCCGGGAATCCTGAATACCCCGGGTCCGATCACCGTAACCCGGGTATTTCCGTCGAGCATAGAAGCCTGCCCTCCGCTTCGCAGGATCCAGGTCATAGTCTGGATATTCGCCAACGTGTGATCGAGCCTTCCTCCCATCGCGCCGTAGATCAGGAAATCCTTATAGCCTCTGCGGATCCCGAGCCTTGCCGCTGCCATTGTGTCCGTGTCGTCTTTGACCACCGGCAGCTGAAGGAAATGATCTTCCCCCATCCCGCGGTATTTTGCCACTGTTTGCGCGTACTCTTCCCCGAGGGAGTCGAAATCTCCCAGCAGAAAGTCCGGCTCGATCCCGCATTCCCTGAGGTATCGGAGACCGCCGTCTACCGCGATCACAAAATCCCCCGGCCTTTTTTCGATCTTCATGGGATGAAATTCCCCGGCGCACATCAGGATGCATCTTCCATTCATCGCTTTATTCCCGCCTTTCTCATGCAAGGATACAAGACAGCCCTGTCAGGATCTCTCCCGGCAGGGCTTTTGATTCTTATCTGTTCTTCGCGTTTGCTGCGGCAATTACTTACATGTCTCCCGCGAGCACCTGCTTATTGGCCGAAATATAGGTCCAAAGCGAGATCAGCGTGAGGGCCAGCGCGATCCACATCACTATGTCAGTGAGCAGCTGAAGCTGAGGGATATTCATGATCATCAGAATGATCATGGCCATCTGGAAATTCGTCTTAAACTTTCCCCAGTAGTTAGCCGCGATGACAACGCCGTTCTCGGCAGCCACCAGGCGGAATCCGCTGATGATAAATTCTCTGGCAACGATGATCACGACGATCCAGGAAGGGATCCTTCCCAGTTCGATCAGGCAGATCATGCCGGAGATAGTCAGGATCTTGTCCGCCAGGGGATCCATAAATTTCCCGAAATTCGTGATCAGATTGTATTTCCTGGCAATGTATCCGTCCAAAAAGTCCGTAAGGGACGCGACGACAAACAGCACCAGCGCCACCCACTTGAGGGAATCATTGTTCTGTGACAGCAGCAGGGTCGCGACAAAGAAAGGCACTAGTACCATACGCAGAACCGTAAGTTTATTCGGCAGATTCATAGTACAATCCTCCTATAAGATCATATTCTCTGGATCCTGTGACTTTAACCTTCACAAGATCACCTGTCATAAGTTCTCTCTGTGTTTCGATAAACAAAGCGCCGTCTATTCCTGGCGCATCTTTATAAGTTCTCGCCAGATAAACGTGTTCTCCCACAAGCTGTCCTTCCACCAAAGCGTCGAGAACGCAGCCCTCCATTTTCTGCGCGGCTTCAAATGCGATCTGCTGCTGAAGGAGCATAAGTTCCTTCTGCCTCTTCTTTTTGACCCGCGCGGGAATCTGGGGCGACATCCTGGCCGCCGGTGTTCCGTCCTCTTTCGAGTAGGTAAATACACCCAGGCGGTCAAACCGCATTTCCCTGACAAAATCCAGAAGCGCTCTGTGGTCCTCTTCTTTCTCCCCGGGGAATCCGGTGATCAGCGTTGTGCGCAGACAGATGTCAGGCATCATTTCTCTGAGCATTGCGATCTTCTCAGTCAGTTCCTGTCTGTCGGTGTGCCTTCCCATCCTCTTCAGGATCTCATCCGAAGCGTGCTGGACCGGCATATCGATATAATGCAGAACCTGGGGAATATCCCTCATAGCCTGTGCGATCTCTTCCGTGATCTCCTCGGGATAGCAGTACATCAGACGGATCCATTCGATCCCCGGGATACCGGCCAGTTTCCTGAGCAGTTCGGGAAGCGCTTTGTGTCCGTACAGATCCGTGCCGTAAAGCGTCGTTTCCTGCGCCACAAGGATCAGCTCCCTGATCCCCTTCGAGGCCAGAAGCCGCGCCTGATCGAGCAGCTGCTCCATCGGAACGCTTCTGTAGTGTCCCCGGATCGAAGGAATAACACAGTAGGTGCAGCACTTGTCGCACCCCTCGGCGATCTTGAGATAGCTGTAATAACCTCCGGTCGTTACGACGCGCTCCGCGGTCGTTCCAGTCCGTTTATCCTCGCTGTCCACCAGAAGATAGCCGCCGGAGCCTGCAGGTCCTCCTTTTTGCAGGATCTCATCCAGGATCTCCGCGATCCTGCCCTCCGAGGTGGTTCCTATTACGGCGTCCACTTCGGGGATCTCCCTGAGCACCTCTTCCTTATAGCGCTGTGCCATACAGCCGGTAACGATCAGGGCTTTCAGCTTCCCTTCCGTTCTTCGCTCCGCCAGTGCAAGGATCTGTTCAATGCTCTCCTTCTGGGCATCCATGATGAAACAGCAGGTGTTGACGATCGCGGCATCAGCCTCGTCCTCATCGTCCGTAAACTGATAGCCTCTTTCTCTCAGAGCGCCGAGCATCTCCTCGGAATCTACAAGGTTCTTATCACAGCCGAGTGATACAAAAAGAATCTTCATTCGGCAGTTACATCCCCTTCTGTATACTCTTCCTCGTCTGTCTCTTCAAAGACGATCTCTTCCTCTTCCTGTTCCTCATCAGGTTCATTTTCCGCGAGAATGCGGATCTTACCCTGGTTGAGTTCCTCAACGGCGATGGAGAGCGGCTTCTCGCCTTCCGCTTCTTCGATCAGCGGCTCATCGCCGTCTACGATCTGTCTGGCTCTCTTAGCCGTCGCCATGACGATGGAATAGCGGCTGTTGATGACGGGAGTCTCCCCCTCTTCAACACCCTTATTGACGACCTGCATTAAATCCACATAAGAGGGATGAATCATGTTTGTACCTGTTCCTTTCTTAATATACGCTCCATTGTCAGCGCATCCACTAAAGCGCTGATCTTTCTCAATTCTCCAAATTGTTACTATAACACAGAATCCATTGTTTTGTACAGGTTGTTTACCGTTTGCAGCCTTCTTTATTTCCTATGGCTCCGTTCCGCTGCCAGCCTCGCCCGGGCTGCCTGCATTCTTTCGTCGATGATCTCCAGCAGTTCACTGAGGAACCGGGTCTTGAACTTCGGGTCAAGACTGACTCCGCCTTCTTCAGTCTCAACGATCCCGTTTATTTCACGCACACAGTCATCCAGATCGTCGTTGACCACAATGTAGTCATATTTCTCTAAATGCTCTATTTCCTCCACCGCTCTCTTAAAGCGGTTGTCGATCTGTTCTTCTGTCTCCGTTTTTCTTCCGATCAGTCTTTTGGCCATCTCTCCGGCGCTCGGAGTAGTTATAAAGATGAGGACCGCGTCCGGGAACACTTTCTTGATCTGCATGGCTCCCTGGACCTCGATCTCCAGGATCACGTCCTTGCCCTTTGCCATATTCTCTTCGACAAATGACCTGGGCGTTCCGTAATAGTGGTCCGCGTATCCCGCGTGCTCCAAAAGCCCGCCGTTTCTGATCATTTCCTCAAATTCTTCATTGCTGACAAAATAGTAATTGACCCCGTGTACTTCCCCTTCCCTGGGTTTTCTGGTCGTCATCGATACGGAGAGTGTATAGTGGTCGTAGTCACTGAGGAGCCTGTTCACGACGGTTCCCTTTCCCACTCCGGAAAATCCGGATATGACCACCAGTTTGCCGTCTCTTTTATTCTCTGTCATAAATTTTCTCTTTCCCTCTTCCTGTACTTCCCGGTCTTCCGATCCCGGCCTGTCTGCATCAGTTCTCCCGTTCCTGCTCTTCTCTCATCAGATCCTCTCTGATACCCTGGGCTCTTCCCCGGATCGTCTCCGGAAGCAGCGCGGAGAGTATGATGCGGTCATTCTCCATAATGAGCACGGCCTTGGTCTTTCGTCCCTGAGTGGCGTCCACTGTCCTGCCGTCCTCTCTCGCCTTGGATACAAGGCGCTTTATCGGAGCGGAGTCGGGACTGACGATGGCGATGATCTTGCCCGCATTGACGGTATTGCCAAAACCGATGTTGATAAATCTGAATGCTTCCATTCCTTTTCCTTACTCTATATTCTGGATCTGCTCTCTGACCTTCTCCACAGTCGTCTTGAGTTCGATCGCCCTGTCGGATACCTCCAGGTTGTCCGATTTGGAGAGGATCGTGTTGGACTCGCGGTTCATCTCCTGCGCGATGAAATCGAGCTTGCGGCCGACGCCCTCGCTTCCGTCCAGCGCTTCCCTCGTGGCTTTTATATGACTCTGCAGGCGCACCAGTTCCTCATCCACACAGACCTTGTCCGCGTAGATCGTAACTTCCTGGATGATCCTGCCGTCATCGATGACAGAGTCCCCGATCAGCTCCTTCACCTTGTCGTAGAGGCGCTGCCTGTAAGCCGCGACGATCTGCGGAGAGCGCTCTGTGATAAAGTCCACGTGTCCCTGCATCTCATCGAGTTTGCCGATCAGGTCGTTACTGAGGAATTCCCCTTCCCTGACTCTGGCAGCAAGGAAATTCTCCGCCGCCTCGTCAACTACGGCCCGCAGACGGTCCCACAGCTGAACAGGATCCATGGGCTCCTCTTCCATTGTCAGGACGTCAGGGAACTTGGAGAGAGCGGACACTCTGATGTCGTTGTCAAGACCGTACTCCTGCGCCATCTGCCTGAGATACTTCAGATATTCCCCGGCGATCTTGCTGTTGTACTTGACCTGCATGTTGGCTTCCTTGAGGTCTTCATATGTGATATAGACATCCACCTTGCCGCGGCTTATATACTTCTTGAGTTCCGCACGGATCCCTGATTCCAGCATACCCAGCTGCCTGGGCATCTTGATCCCGATATCAAGATAGCGGTTATTCACTGACTTTATTTCCACTGCTATCTTAAGATCTTCATCAGCATACTCTGCTCTGCCGTATCCCGTCATACTCTTGATCATAGTTACAGTCCTCCATGCTAAAGATCATATATAGCCGATTTTACAGCGGTTTTACGCCTTTGTAAAGCAAGGACACCTCACCTTTGGCGCCGCCGGGGGACAAGCTTCGGGCTTTGTGATATAATCAGAAGATCTGAACTTTGTACATGATGAAAGGAAACTGATTCCATGGCATTTGACGGCATCACAACCGCCTGTCTCCGCAAGGAGTTCTCCGACAGACTGACAGGCGCGAGAATATATAAAATAGCGCAGACGGACCGCGATGAGCTGGTACTCACATTAAAGCCTTCCGCCGAGCGGGGAGGAGGACAGTGCAGGCTCTATCTCTCTGCCGACGCCTCCCTTCCTCTGGCCTATTTCACGGCAAAAAACAGACAGGCACCGCTTCAGGCGCCCTCCTTCTGCATGCTGCTCCGCAAGCACCTGCAGAACGGCAGGATCCTCTCAGTCACCCAGCCGGGACTCGAGCGCGTGCTGCGCTTTGAGGTCGAACACCTCGACGAAATGGGCGATCTCTGCCGACACACACTCGTCATTGAGCTGATGGGCAAGCACAGCAATATCATCTTTCTTAATGATCAGGAACAGATCGTCGACAGCATCAAACATATCTCTTCACTGGTCAGTTCTGTCAGAGAAGTACTTCCGGGCAGACCCTATTTTGTCCCGGACACCAGAAATAAGAAGAACCCTCTCGAAGAGACCGCGGAAGGCTTCGATGCCCTTATGCGCAGTCAGCAGGTCCCGCCTGCCAAACTCCTGCTCTCCGCTTACACGGGTCTCTCCACACAGATGGCTGAAGAACTGTGCCACAGAGCGGCGATCACCAATGACCGGAGTGCTTCCTCGATGACAGAGGAGGACCGCACTTCCCTGTGGAAAGAATTCCGTGCCCTTATGCAGAGCGTATCAGAAGGGATCTTTGCGCCCTCCATTTATTATAAGAAGGAAGAGGGCGGCCGACGCGGCGCTCCCGCGGGCTATTCAGCAGTTTCAATGCGCGTCTTCACTGATTCCGGCTCAAACTACGAGGAAGTCCGCTTCGATTCCATGTCTGAACTTCTGGAGACCTTCTATGACCAGAAGAACGAGGTGACGAGGATCCGCCAGAAATCAGCGGACCTTCGCCATGTCGTCCAGACGATCCTGGAGCGCGACATTCACAAATACGACCTGCAGTGCAAGCAGATCCGGGATACCGAAAAGCGGGACAAGTACAGGATCTATGGAGAACTGCTCAACGCATACGCCTATTCGATCCCCGAAGGCGTAAAGACCTGCGAAGTAGACAACTACTATACCGGTGAAAAGGTCCGGATCCCGCTGGATCCCACACTGACGCCGAACCAGAACGCGAAGAAATATTTTGACAGATATACCAAACTCAAGCGGACCTATGAAGCTCTCACCGCGCTGACCACCGAAGTCAAATCGGAGATCGACCATTTGGAGAGTATCCGCACCTCTTTGGATCTTGCCACGGGCGAAGGCGATCTCGCCCAGATCAGGCAGGAACTCGAGGACAGCGGACTGGTCCGGCGGCACGCAGGCGGAGGCAAAAAGCGCCCCGGCTTCGACAAGTCCGGCAAAAAAGGCCGTGCCCGCACTCCCGTCAGCAAACCTCTGCACTACATCAGCAGCGACGGTTACGACATCTATGTCGGTAAGAACAACATTCAGAACGATCAGCTCACCTTCCACTTCGCGGAGCCCGGCGACATCTGGATGCACGCCAACGACATACCCGGATCCCATGTGATCCTCCGCTCAGGAGGACGCTCCATGGACGATATTCCGGACAGAGCTTTCGAGGAAGCTGCCTCCCTGGCTGCCTGGTACTCCGCCGGCCGCCGGCAGGGAAAGGTCGAAATCGATTACCTCCTCCGCCGCAATGTAAAAAAGCCCGGCGGAGCCAAACCGGGATTTGTAGTCTACTACACCAACTATTCCATTCTCGCGAGAGCCGATATCTCCGGCCTTCAGGAAGTCTCAGATTAAAACAGCATGTAAAAAAGCCGCTGCCTGATGACGGCAGCGGCTTTACGCTTCAACTGAGCACTTCATTCATACTTCCGGTCCTGTACCCTTCCAGGTCCATCGCCACATAGTCAAATCCGGCCTTTCGAAATTCCGCGGCGATCTCCAGCCTTCTGTTCAAAAGCTTCTCAAAATCCCCCGGCAGTACTTCGATCCTGGCAAGACGCCCCTTTTCTCCGTGGATCCTCACTCTGAACTGCTTAAATCCGAGATCCTGCAGGAGCCTCTCTCCCAGTTCCACCCTCCTGAGCTTTTCATCTGAAATAATCTCCCCATACACAAATCTCGTGGCAAGGCATGCAAAGGAAGGCTTATTCCAGGTGGGCAGTCCCAGTTCTGAAGAGAGTTCCCTGATCTCCGCCTTGGTAAGTCCCGCTTCTCTCAGAGGGCTCAATACGCCAAGTTCTTTTATCGCTTTAAGGCCCGGCCGGTAGTCAGACAGGTCATCTACATTCGACCCCTCAGCCATAACCGCAAATCCCTGCTCCCGCGCTGCTTCCATCATCCGCGTAAACAACACTTTTTTGCAGAGATAGCATCTGTCCGCGGGATTCTCCCGAAAGCCCGGAATGGAAAGCTGATCCACCCCGACTGTGATCCTGCGCACACCGATCTTCCGCGTAAATTCGTCCGCTTCAGCGGCCTCCCTCTCCGGGAAGGACGCGGACAGCGCCGTGACCGCGAGCACATTCTCATTTCCGAGCGCGTTCACTGCCGCCCGGAGCAGGAGCGTCGAATCGACACCTGCCGAAAAAGCCACAGCAAGTTTTCTCTCCCCGCGCAGCGAGGCACATAGATTCGAGTATTTATCGCTCAGTTCTTTTCTCATAAACTCTCCACAAACCGGTCGAAAGCTTTCTGACCCTCGGGGGTTCTCTTGTACACGCCGGCATCTTCGAGGACGCGGCGGAACACATCTCCGATCTCCTTCTGTATGATCACGTCGATATTGCTCTCGTCGATCTTCTCATAGCGGCTCATGAATTCTTCCGCCCAGTCCGCGTGTTTTTCCAGTACGGGATTTTTCCGGAAATCTTCCCCTTCCAGGATCGCCTTCTTCAGGTCTGCCATTTCGCCGAGGAGTCTCGCGGGAAGAATCGCCATGCCCATGACTTCGATCAGCCCGATATTCTCTTTTTTGATATGATGAAGTTCCGCGTGAGGGTGATAGACGCCCAGCGGATTCTCGTCCGTAGTAATGTTGTTGCGCAGGACAAGATCCATTTCGAAGAGTCCGCCGCGCTTGCGCGCGATCGGGGTGATCGTGTTGTGCGGCGTTTCCTCTGTAAACGCATAGATGAAAGCGTCCTCATCCGTATATCCGCGCCATGCTTCCAGGATATGGTCGGCGAGTGCGATGATGCGGTCCGTATCCGGACCGGAGAGGCGGATGCAGGACATCGGCCACTTCACGATCCCGCTGGAGATGTCCTCAAATCCCTTAACCGTGAAGGAGCGCTCCACGGGCGCATTCGCCATAGCGAAGTCATAATGGCCGCCCTGGAAGTGATCATGGCTCAGGATCGACCCTCCCACGATGGGCAGGTCCGCGTTGGATCCCAGGAAGTAGTGCGGGAATGCCTTAATAAAGTCAAAAAGCTTGCAGAATGTATCGTGGTTGATCGCCATGGGAATGTGGCGGGAGTTGAACACGATGCAGTGCTCGTTGTAGTAGACATAAGGGGAATACTGGAATCCCCAGGGATTTCCCTGGATGGTGATCGGAATAATCCGGTGATTCTCTCTGGCCGGATGATTCACTCTGCCGTAATATCCCTCGTTCTCAATGCACAGCTGGCACTTGGGATAACTGCTCTGCGCGGCGTTTCTGGCCGCGGCGATCGCCTTGGGATCTTTCTCAGGCTTGGAAAGGTTGATGGTGATGTCGAGTTCTCCGTACTCTGTCTGCGCCTTCCACCTTCTGTCTTTGGAGATCCTGTATCTTCTAATATAATCCGTATTGCGGGAGAAGTCGTAGTACCAGTCAGTCGCTTTGACCGGATCGTCCTTGTAAATACCGCGGAACTTCGCGATCACTTCACTCGGTCTGGGGGTCAGAATGCCCATGATCTTCGTATCGAAGAGATCTCTCATGACCACGGACGCGCCGTCTGTCATCCCTTTACCGGACGCATGATCAAGGATCACCGCCAGAATTCCTTCCAGAAGTGTTCCGTCCGCGATCTTATTCCTGTCGAGGGCCGCTGCCTCCCCGATGATCTCCTCCCTGTCCCCGGGATAATCGTCGATCCCGAGCGCGCCTATGAGAGAATTGACTGTATAGATCACATCTTCCTCAGCAATCAGTTCTGTCGCGAGCGCATATGCAGTCAGATCTCTTACCGCTCCGTAAATCTTCTCCATCTTCTTCCCTCCTGAATTATCTCTGCCGGAAACCGCTCCCGCATCAAAACAGTGCCGCCTTCAGGCGGTTCAATACCAGTTCTCGGGCTTTGTGCCCTCCGGCTTGGTCTCCCTGGGTCCCTCGATCTCTTCCCTGTGTCTGATCACCAGTTCCTGGGTCTTGACACTCATTCTGGTGCCGGGCTTGACGCTGCTCGTGATGAATACGTTTGATCCGATGACCGAACCTTTGCCGATCACCGTCTCGCCCCCCAGTATGGACGCGCCGGCGTAGATCGTGACGTCATCCTCGATCGTGGGGTGTCTTTTCGCGCCGCGCAGGCTCTGCCCTCCCTTTGTGGAGAGCGCGCCGATCGTGACTCCCTGGTATATTTTGACATGTTCTCCGATGACGGATGTCTCGCCCACAACGATGCCGGTTCCGTGATCCATGAAAAAATATCTGCCGATCGTCGCGCCCGGATGGATGTCAATGCCGGTGCGGGAGTGCGCGTACTCCGTCATCATCCGGGGGATCAGCGGCACCTTCAGAAGAAACAGCTCGTGGGCCAGTCTGTTCACAGTACTGGCCAGCAGCCCGGGATAGCAGAGCACGATCTCTTCCTTATTGTAGGCTGCGGGATCGCCCTGGTAGAAAGCTTCCATATCGGTATCCACCAGTTCCCTGATGGCAGGGATCCGGCTTATAAAGGAAATGGCGATCTCTTCGGACATATCCCTGATCTCTGACTCCTCCGACTGCGCGTACTCCTCCCTGAAACGGAGCGCGATCGCGATCTGCTTGGTGAGGTTATAGACTACGTCCTCGATCAGTATGCTGATCCTGCTGTTGTCGTTGTAGCTTCTGTAATTCTTTTCCCTGTAGTAGCCGGGGAAAAGGATGTTCAGAAGTTTGTTGACGATGTCTGTCACCGCGTCGCTGTCGGGCTGGCTGAAAACATCCATCTTGTCAATGTCTCTTCCGTTCTTGTAATCCTCAAGGATGCTGTCAGTGATCCTCCTGATCCTCTCGTTGATCAACTTTTCATTTGACATCTGTCCGTCCATTCCTTTCGCGCCCCCCGCCGGCCGAAGAAACACCGCCGGGATATTTTTTATCATATCATTATTTCTTTCCATTATACATGGAAAAACCGCACCTGTGTATGGTCTGGTCTTCACACGTCCGCTCTTCCTGCCAAAGATTACTCTGACGCTTTGCGCTGATATGTGATACTATGATAGCAGGATATACCTATCCGTATAAAGGAGGAGTTATGAAAAAGCGCAAATCTGTAATAATTTATCCTCTTCTGTGCAGCAGTGTATTTCTGACTGCGCTTCTGAGCCCCATGGCATCTCCCGTCAGCGTTTACGCTGCAGATGCTGCCTCAGAAGCCGGGACAGAGGAAGCAGCCGCATCCGGGGAGCAGGGAAACACTTCCGAAAGTGATCCGGTTTCCCCTGCCGTCATGCCCCCGGAACTTATTCTCTCCAAGTGTTATCTGCTCGAATCCGACAACTATGAGAGCATAGCTGACGGCTATTTTCAGGCCGCCCTCCTCTCCGAAGAATCCTCGAAGCAGTACCCTGCCCTCATGAGCGGTCTCACTGAGTTCAACAAGCAGATCACCGCTTCCTGCAGGGAAGATTTCAAGGAACTTGCCGATAAATCCAGACAGTACATCGCTGATAACGGGATCACCGACGAAGACAAGGCGTCAGCTACTTTTGAAAGCAGGATCGTCCCTGTCCGCCAGGATGACAAGGCGGTAAGTTTCTTCACTTCCTGCTACAGCTTTCTTCCGGGCGCCGCCGGCGGCACTACTACTTTCCGCGGAGTCACTCTCGATACTGCCACCGGCAAAACGGTTTCTCTCGAAGATGTCATCAAAGATCTTAATGACAAAAAGGCGCTGGTCGCCGCAATAAACGAGAACCTCCGTTTTCTCAGCACCGGCGATTCCGCAGGCGACCGCGAGGAATCCATCTCCGAAGCCCTCGCGTCCGTAAATTTCTTCCCTTCCTGGGTCATCAGCGACAGCGGCGTGATCTTCCGCTTTGATCCCGGCGCGATCAGCACCGAGGAAGAAGGCGCTGTCGAAGCCGAGATTTCCTTCGAGAAATATCCCGGCCTCTTTACTGACGCTTATAAGTCTCATAAGGGTGCCTATACACTCCCGGTCGACACAGTTTATCCTCTGATGGTGGATCTGAACGGAGACGGTGTTTCCGAGAAGGTGAGTCTGAACGCCCGTCCCGATGACAGCGGCGAAGTCGGCTCCTATACAGCGCTCAGAGTCGCTGTGGGAGACAAGGAATGCCTGCACGAGACCTATTTCTTTAATGCCCGCGGTGTCCTGGTCCACACCGACGCCGGGAAGAGTTATCTCTATGTGCAGACTATCACCGACAACGACTACCGCATCACCTGCATATTCGACCTGAGCGGGGAAGCGCCCGTCTTTTTGGGAGAACTCAACGGGACCGGATTCTCCGCGCGTTTCCGGCGCGACGTCAGCGACCCCGACCTGTGGTATATGGACGAACAGTTCATCTCCTCGCCGGATTCCTTCTGTCTCGACACTCACATGGATCTGATGAGCACCTATTCCGCCACCGCGCGCTACAAGGTCGGCGAAGACGGAATGCCCGTTCTTTTGTCTTCTCAGTACCTGATCGACTCCGATCTTGAACTGACCAGCCTCACCGATCTTCCCGCCGATATCGTAGATCCGGCTACAGGCGAGGTCACGACGCAGAACGCGGTCCTTCCCAAGGGCAGCAAATGCAGTCTCTACCGGACAAACGGCAAGGATGCGGTTGATGTCAAAACAGTCGACGGCATCGTTTACCGCTTCATCGTCACAGAGGAATGGCCGCAGAAAGTAAACGGGCTCCGGCTCGATCAGGCCTTTGACGGCACAATGTTCGCCGGCTGAGGAAGTTCCTCATTAATAGTTAAAGCATAAAAAGGGAGCCGAACGGCTCCCTTTTACTGTTCTGCTCTTATGAATCTCTTTCCCGCTGCTGCGCGCTGCCCACAAGATAGTTGATGAACTGCTGCGCGGTCCTTCCCGACGCGCCGCCGCTGCGCAGTTCCCACTGATTGGCCAGAAGGGCCAGTTCCTGCTCTGACAGCGTGATCTCCGGATAGCGCTTCGCCAGTTCACTGACAATGTGCAGATACTCCTGATGTGAGGGCTTGAAATAGCCGATCGTGACGCCGAAGCGCGCCACCAGGGACAGTTTCTCCTGCACTGTATCGCTGCGGTGCATCTCGTCGTCGGACCTGTCGTTTCTGTCTCCCCAGGTCTCTTTGATAAGATGTCTTCTGTTGGAAGTCGCGTAGATCAGGATGTTCTCGGGTTTCGTCTCGAGTCCGCCCTCTATGACAGCCTTGAGATACTTGTACTCCGTCTCAAATTCCTCGAAGGACAGATCGTCCATATAGATGATGAACCGGTAATTCCTGTTCTTGATCTCCGAGATAATACGCTGCAGATCCTTGAACTGGTGCTTGTAGACCTCGATCATTCGCAGTCCCTGGCTGTAATAGCGGTTCAGGATCGCCTTGATGCTGGTGGATTTCCCCGTTCCGGCATCTCCGTACAAAAGGACATTGTTGGCCATGCGCCCCTCTACAAAAGCCTCTGTATTGGCGATCAGCTTCTCCTTCTGCAGTTCATATCCCACAAGGTCCTCGAGCTGTACGTCGCTGGTCGCGGTGATCGGGATCAGGAACTCCTTTTCCTTATTTTCATCATTAATGCGAAATGCCTTGTTGAGGCCGAATTTTCCGACTCCGTACTCTTTATAGAAGCCGGTGATGATGTCGTACATCTCCTGTTCGGGCTGCCAGCTGCTCTCCGTCTCAGTTTCCCTGCGCCTGTCTTCCACCGATTCGATCGCGGCGCTCAGTTCCTGCACCTTTTCGCTGACGCTTCTGTTGAACACCCTCTCCGGTTTCCCCACTGCCGTGTAATCCTCGAGGATGCTGAAACAGTTAATCCCCAGGGCGCTCTCTATTTTGCCAAAGTCGTAGTTGAACAGTTCCCTGAAGATCCTGAAGTCATTGAGGGCAAAGGCATTGACACTTCCCTTGTTAGCACCCACTTTCTCCGACACCAGAGTAAAGGGAGTCTCTGTCGTGGCGATCAGATACGCGAGATAGTTGTGCCACAGATTCCTGTTAAATCCATATGTTGTGGCGAGGTCCAGCAGGCTGTGGACCTGCTCGTAGATCTCTTCGATCATGATCTCCCGGTCATAATCACCTTCATCGAAGCGGCGGCAGATCTCCGCGAGGCTGCGCAGGATGCTGTCCTCGCCGATTCCCCTGTAAATGATCAGTTTGGATGTGAGACGATACATGGTTTATTCTCCTGTAAACTTTCGGAATTTCTTTTCCCGTCAATGGTAGCATTAAATGCGGTTTTGGGCAATTACAATAACTATCGGCAAAACAGTGATAAAAAACATTTCCTATGCAGGTGCGGATAAGATATAATAGACGATAGTTGTTTTTTAAAAGAGAGTAACCTGACAGTGTTTTCTTAAAAAGAGAGGGGATCATCCATGCAGATCGGATTTGATAACAACAAATATTTCAAGACCCAGTCCGAACACATCAGAAAACGCATCTCGCAGTTTGGAGGCAAGCTCTATCTGGAATTCGGCGGCAAACTGTTCGACGATTATCACGCGTCCAGAGTGCTTCCCGGATTTGAGCCCGATTCCAAGATCACTATGCTCTGCGAGCTCAAGGATCAGGCTGAGATCGTTGTGGCGATCAACGCGGCTGATATCGAGAAGAACAAGGTCCGAGGCGACCTCGGCATCACATATGACGAAGATCTTCTGCGTCTGGTGGACGCCTTTACAAATCACGGCCTCTATGTCGGAAGTGTAGTGCTGACAAGATTCGCCAACCAGCCCTCTGCCGTAGTTTATGAAAAGAAACTCCAGTCCCTCGGGCTGAAGGTATACAGACACTATCCTATCCCCGGATATCCCGTAGATATCCCGCTGATCGTCAGCGAAGACGGATACGGCCGCAACGACTACATCAAGACCAGCCGTCCCCTTGTCGTCGTGACAGCTCCCGGTCCCGGCAGCGGCAAAATGGCCACCTGCCTCTCTCAGCTCTATCATGAGAACCGCAGGGGCATCAAGGCCGGCTATGCCAAGTTTGAGACATTCCCTGTATGGAACCTGCCCCTCAATCACCCGGTAAACCTCGCCTATGAAGCGGCAACGGCGGATCTCGATGACATCAATATGATCGATCCCTTCCACCTCGACGCCTACAACAAGACCTGCGTCAACTACAACCGCGACGTGGAAGTCTTTCCCCTGCTCAACGCGATCTTTGAAAAGATCTACGGAACCTCTCCTTATAAATCACCGACCGACATGGGCGTCAACATGGTCGGCATGTGCATCAGCAACGACGATGTCTGCAAAAAGGCGGCGCGCCAGGAGATCATCCGCCGCTACTACGACGCGCTGTGCGAACACCGCAAAGGGAACGCTGATGAAGAGCCGATCCGCAGGATCGAACTTCTCATGAAGAAATCCGGTATAGATATTTCGGAGAGGCCTGTCGTCATGGCAGCCAATCTCAACGCGGAGAAGACCGGAGCGCCCGCGGCCGCTATGGAAATGGCGGACGGCACTATTTTGACAGGGCGGACTTCAGAGCTTTTGGGCGCATCCTCGGCGCTTCTTCTCAACGCCCTCAAGAGACTCGCGGGCATTGAGGACAGCATCAAACTGATCAGCCCTCAGCTCATCAATCCGATCATGGAGATGAAGATCGACCATCTCGGGAGCGACAATACCTCTCTCCTGCACCTGAATGAACTGCTGATCGCGCTCGCCATCGCCGGGGTGACAGACCCCTGCGCCAAGGCTGCGATCGACCAGCTGGAGCACCTGAAGGGACTTGAAGTTCACTCCTCCGTGATCCTCTCCCAGATTGATTCGGGCGTTTTCAAGAAACTCGGCGTCAACCTCACCTGCGAGCCCCAGTACGAGAGCAACAAACTATATCACAAATGATCTGTTTCATGCCTCTTTCCTTAATTTGTGGAAAGAGGCATCATTTTATGATACGATTAATTCCGGTAAGAGTATTTACATGCGGCTTCAGGTAATATGGGGTGCCTGCGGAGCATGTAACTTAGTAAGGATCAGGAGGTTATAGATTTATGAAACCGTATGCATTTGGCGTCGATATCGGCGGCACTACGATCAAGATGGGATTTTTCAACACTGACGGGAAGTTTGTCGATAAGTGGGAGATCACAACCCGCACGGAGAACAATGGAGAGAAGATCCTTCCGGATATTGCCCGCTCTATTAAGAAAAAACTTAAGGATAACGAACTGGCTCTCGATGATCTGGAAGGCGTCGGCATCGGTGTTCCCGGCCCCGTCCTTTCCGACGGCGTTGTCAATCAGTGCGTCAACCTCGGCTGGGGAGTCATCGATGTAAGAAGAGAACTCTCCTCTCTGCTGGACGGAATCTATGTAGCGGTCGGAAACGACGCCAACGTCGCTGCTTTGGGCGAGCAGTGGAACGGCGGCGGCAAGGGACATGACAACGTCGTCATGGTCACACTCGGCACCGGCGTCGGCGGCGGCATTATCCTCGGCGGCAAGATCCTGGCAGGGTCCCATGGAGCAGCCGGTGAGATCGGCCATATGAAGGTCAGGGACAACGAGACCGCTGTCTGCGGCTGCGGCAAGAAGGGATGCCTCGAGCAGTACAGTTCCGCTACAGGCGTAGTACGTCTCGCGCGCATAGCTCTCGAAGCCAATCCCGCTGTAGAGACACCTCTGCGCAATCTGGATCCCTTAACGGCCAAGGACGTTTTCGACTATGCGAAGACAGGAGATGAATTCTCCCTGTCCGTGATCGACACGGTAGGAAAGATGCTCGGCGAAGCAATCGCGCACATTACATGCGTCGTAGATCCCGACGTCGTAGTAATCGGCGGCGGTGTCTCCAGAGCCGGACAGATCCTTCTTGACGCGGTGGAGAAATACTACAAACCTGCTGCTTTCCACGCTTCCCGCGATACTGATTTCAAACTCGCCGTACTCGGAAACGACGCGGGTATGTACGGCGCCGTGAGAATGATCCTGAATAAATAATGCGCCTGATCGTTGAACAGTTTTTTGTAACTCAATAAAAAGGTACCGTTTCGGCGGTACCTTTTTTGACGTATTTTTCAGGCGTGTCACTGCTGCTCAGCCGTAAGCCTTTTCTTCCAGGAACTTCTCCACTTCTTCAAAATAGCGGGCCGGATCTTTATCTGCCGCCTGCGCGTGTCCGGCTCCCTCCACGATCATGATCTCTTTCCTGCAGGCCGCCGCGTCATACAATTCCCGGCACATGCTGACAGGGATCATCCGATCCTCCTTCCCGTGTATAAAAAAGGTTGGGATCCTGCTCGAGGAGACCGCATTCAGCGGGCTGGTTTCCTTCAGGTCATATCCGGCGCGCAGGCGGATCATCAGCTCTGCCGAATCCACAACCGGAAATGCGGGCAGGTGAAACCAGCTTCCGATCTTCTCCTGAAACATCGAGTAGGCGTCCGTATAAGCGCAGTCTGAAATGACCGCTTTTATATTGGCAGGCACATTCTCCTGCCCGCAGTACAGAAGCGCCGTGGAAGCCCCCATAGACAGGCCGTGCAGGACGATCTCCGCCTGTGGGTCTCTTTCCAGGATCAGAGCGATCCACCCTGCAAGGTCTTTGCTGTCAGTGGCTCCCAGTCCGATATAATCGCCCTCGCTCTCCCCCTGGCACCTGAAATCAGGAGCCAGCACACTGTATCCGTGCGTCCAGTACCAGTACGCGTACCCGTACATCATCTCTTTGCTGCCCGTGTAACCATGCAGCAGTACGACCCAGCGATGCGGATCAGCAGATTTCTGTGCTTTCTCAGGTATTCCGCCGGCAGACTTCTGCCCTGCCTCCGCCTCGCCGTCTGATGCCTGCATGAGCACGCCCCTGAGCCTGTACCCGTCCTCAGACAGGATCTCCGCCTGTTCAATGCCCGGCTGCCTTCCCCAGACTTTTCCGACCACAGTCATAGCGGCCAGGTTCTGTTTCATCTCAGTCTCCTGAACCTGTTCCGCGTAGCTTTGCTCTGAGATCCTTTGGAAAGCATCCAGTTTCTCCATAAAGGAAGGCACCAGAACAGCGCTGACCAGGAAATTCACTGCCGCCCAGTACAGAACAAACAGGATCAGCAAGGTCGCTGCCAGTATCTTTTTGTATTTTCCAGTCATCTTTTTTCCCTGCCATCGATCGATATCTCCCATTATACAAAAAAAGAGACTGCCGGTTCGACAGTCTCTTCCGATTTCACACTATTTTAACATCTATTTGAGTTCTACGATCTCGCCGCCTTTTACTGTGGCTTTTATGTCGGACCCCGTTTTCACCTGCTGCCACAGATCATATTTGATCCTGTACTGCTTGTCTCCCGAGAGGATCCAGTACTTCTCGGTCCGGCCGCTCTCCCGCTCCGTATCCGGCAGACTGAGTTCGGCATAATAGGGTTCCGTATCAGTTCCCGATGTGACTTCATCCCGGTCGTACAGCCATTTCATTATACTGTAGTAATATTTCTTGGCAAATACCGGAATATCCACATAGACCGGTTCTTCGTAGGTCTCCGTATGGTACTCCGTCCTGTAGCGCGGCACCTGGTGCTCGATCTCCTCGTAGTAGCCGTTCCCCAGGTCTCTGTACTCGATCTCCGTGTCATAACCGTCCAGGACCTGCTCGGAGACTTCCCTCGTCCGGGTCTCATAGTGATCCAGAACGTGATTGTAGGTGTAGACCTCGTCGCGGCTTGTGACATCCCAGGCTCCGTCCGGAAGATTCCAGCTGCTGTCCTTCACCTCCTGATAGCGCTCGATGGAAATAGACCTCTCCCAGGACTTGGCATCCACATACAGTCCCTTGGTCTTGGGCATCATCAGGTAGATCAACAGTCCGGCCGCGATGATCAGCGCGATAAACAGCGGAAGCCTGCTCCTGCCCGCTCCTGCCTTGGAGATATTGGCGCCTTCAGCTTCACGCCTGGCTTCCTCACGCTCTCTGTCCTTCTCCTTGCTCTCGAAGTAGTTGGCTTCACTCTCTGCCCTTGCGGCGCCGCAGGCGGTGCAGAATTTGCTGTCGTCAGGATTAAGCGTGTTGCAGTACGGACACAGCCAGTCCGGATTCTTATTGATCTTGTCCGGATCCTTCACATACTCTTTAGGTCCGGCCATATAAAAGGTAATATCCTTGCCGCGGGGTTTACCGCATTTGGGGCAGATCTTGACCTCTCCGGAGATCCTGTCCGCGCCGCAGTAATCGCAGTCCCAGCAGCCGACCACTATTTTTCCCATATCTATCCTCAATACTGTCATACAGGACCCGCCCGCGGAATACCGCGCTGCGCGTCAAGGCCACTGCTACGTCTACATTCTATCATCATTCCATAAAAGGCGCTATAGTACTCATTAACTACACTATATTTCTTCCGGGGCTTGACTTAAATGTTATAATTTGCTAACCTCGTTCTTGCAGCAATTTTATACCTCTACGTTGAAATTCTTAGGAGAAAGAAATGAGCCCTTCATCCGCGGCAAAACAGCGGAGGCCGGGCCGTTTTGCCGAAGGAGCAGCACTCTCAGGTGCCCGCATAAGCGGGCGGCGACTAAGAATTGATGTAGCTCTGGAGAATCTCGCGATCGAGTACCGAAGGTGCAAGGCTGAGCCGTAAATGCGGCGCATGCTGAATCTCTCAGGTAAAAGGACAGGGTGTATGACCGGCTAACAGCCGCGTTATTTACTTGTGCGCATTGAGACCGCCGGAGCGATTCCGGCGGTCTTTTTTTTTCCTCCGGTCCGTAGAATACAGCTGAGCACAAACTATTAGCGAAAACGGAGGAAATAAAGAAATGTTATTGCAGCTTGTGCAGACTATCAACGCTTATCTTTCAGATTATGTGCTGGTCATTTTATTGATCGTGGTCGGTCTCTGGTACACAGTCAAAACAAGATTTGTCCAAATACGCTTTTTCCCGGAAGGAATAAAAAGTGTGTTTGGAAACATCTCGCTCAACGGCAAAAAGCATGAGAGCGGAATGAGTTCCTTCCAGGCTCTGGCCACCGCCATCGCGGCCCAGGTCGGGACCGGCAATATCGTCGGCGCTTCCGGCGCTATTTTGACCGGCGGTCCGGGCGCGATCTTTTGGATGTGGGTCATCGCATTCTTCGGAATGGCGACTATATACGCGGAAGCCGTCCTCGCGCAAAAGACAAGGATCAAACACGAAGACGGCAGCATCCTGGGCGGACCCGTTTACTACATCACCACTGCTTTTAAAGGATCTTTCGGCAGGTTCCTCGCAGGTTTCTTCGCCGTCGCGATCATCCTCGCTCTGGGATTCTTCGGCTGTATGGTGCAGTCCAACTCCATCGGTTCCACCTTCCAGACGGCCTTCGGCGTTCCGTCCTGGATCGTCGGCATCGTCCTGGTCGTGATCTGCGCGGTCATCTTCATCGGCGGAATGAACCGCCTGGCTTCCGTAACAGAGAAGATCGTCCCGGTCATGGCAGTCATCTTCATCATCGGCGGTATCGTAGTTCTCATCGCCCGCATCACTTACATTCCGGCGACCTTCGCTATGATCTTCAGGTATGCCTTCACGCCCCAGGCTATCATCGGCGGAAGCTTTGGCATGGCTCTGAAGACAGCCGTTTCCCAGGGGGCCAAACGCGGGCTCTTCTCCAACGAAGCCGGCATGGGTTCCACTCCGCACGCTCACGCGCAGGCCAATGTGAAAAGCCCTCACGAGCAGGGCGTCGTCGCCATGGTCGGCGTCTTCATCGATACTTTTATTGTCCTGACGCTGAACGCGCTGGTCATCATCTCCACGCTATACACAGCCGACGGCGTACTCGCGAACGGTTACTCCCAGAGCAGCGTCAACGCGGCGGGCGAAGCGATCGTAAAATCCAACCTGGCGCAGACCGCCTTCAGTACGGTATTCGGCCAGGGTTTCGGAAGCGCCTTCGTCGCGATCTGCCTGTTCTTCTTTGCCTTCTCCACTGTCCTTAGCTGGAACATGTTCGGCAAGATCAACGTCATCTACCTCTTCGGGCAGAAGGCTGTCCGCGTCTATGAAGTCATCGCGCTGGTATTCATCTTCCTCGGAACGCTCGCCTCCAACGACCTTGTATGGGAGCTCTCCGACATGTTCAACCAGCTGATGGTCATTCCCAACGCCATCGCGCTCCTCGCTCTCACCGGCATGGTCGTCGCAAGCATAAAGGAAAAATAAGGCTCTGAATCAGCAGCCGCGGCAGAGACACTCCTTCACAGGGGTGTCTCTTTTTGTGTTTAAATGCTAAATTTCATCAATTTTTAGAGAAATTTAATGATTTTATCCTTTTTCTATGGAAAAAAAAAAGATTCTCTGTTATCATACGTCCGTAAAAATCACATTAATGCGGGACCCGATCGTCCCAAATAGAAAGGGGAAAAACTCTATGGAACAGTTTTTCAAACTGAAGGAGCACGGCACTGATGTCAAAACAGAGCTGGCAGCAGGTCTTACTACCTTCATGACAATGGCTTACATCCTGGCTGTAAATCCCAGCATCCTGAGCGCATCCGGCATGGATTCAGGCGCGATCTTTACAGCAACGGCACTGGCTTCTGCAATTGCCTCTTTCCTGATGGCATTTCTTGCAAACCTTCCGTTCGTGCTCTCCGCAGGTATGGGTCTTAACGCTTACTTCTTCCTGGCAGATGGCTCTGACAGCTGTCTTCGTGGAAGGTCTGATCTTCGTCGTCCTCTCCCTTACCAACGTCAGAGAAGCGATCTTCAACGCGATCCCCGCAACCCTCAAGATCGCCGTATCCGTCGGTATCGGCCTCTTCATCACATTCATCGGTTTGCAGAACGCGCACATCGTCGTGGACAGTGCTACGCTGGTTTCCGTATTTTCCTTTAAGGGATCTATCGCGAACGGCACTTTCAATTCCGAAGGCATCACTGTTCTTCTGGCTATCCTCGGCATCCTGATCACTGCGATCCTGATGCTGCGCAACGTCAAGGGTGCGATCCTGCTCGGCATCATCGCCACATGGGTACTCGGCATCATCTGCCAGCTCATCGGCCTCTATGTTCCGAATCCCGAAGCAGGCTTCTACAGCGCAGCGTTATTCCTTCCGGAATCATCTCCATGCCCGCTTCCGTTGCTCCCACACTCTTCAAACTGGACTTCTCCAGCATCCTGAGCGTGGACTTCATCGTAGTTATGTTCGCGTTCCTGTTCGTCGACATGTTCGATACACTTGGAACCCTGATCGGCTGCGCAGCTAAGGCTGACCTTCTCGACGAAGAGGGCAAGCTTCCCGGCATCACGGGCGCGCTTCTTTCCGACGCTGTCGGAACAATGTGCGGCGCCTGCCTCGGAACTTCCACCATCACCACTTTCGTTGAGTCTGCATCCGGTATCGCAGAAGGCGGACGCACCGGTCTGACCGCGATCGCATCCGGCGCGCTCTTCCTGCTTGCTCTGTTCTTCTCTCCTCTGTTTCTGACG
>CACZJD010000003.1 GCA_902781325.1 uncultured Lachnospiraceae bacterium | reverse complement strand
AAACGCTCTGATCGGTTCCCTGATGGCCTGGAGGATCCTCGGCAGACGCACAAGGATCATGACCCAGCATCTGGACACGGCTACCATGCCTGAATTTTTCGGCAAGAGATTCGGAAGCGAGAACCTCAAGATCGCCGCTTCCATCATCACTTTCATTTTCATGATCCCCTATACTGCTTCTCTGTACAACGGTCTCTCCAGACTGTTCGGAATGGCATTCAACATCGACTACTCCATCTGCGTAGTGGTTATGGCCGTGCTCACCGGCATCTACGTCATCGTAGGCGGCTACATGGCAACTGCCATCAACGATTTCATTCAGGGTATCATCATGCTGTTCGGTATCACCGCAGTCATCCTTGCGGTTCTTAATACCAACGGCGGACTGATCGCAGCTATGGATGGTCTTGCGAAAGTTACCGACGAGACTGTTTCCACAACGCCCGGCGTCTTCAACTCCTTCCTTGGTCCCGATCCCTTCAACCTTCTCGGCGTCGTGATCCTGACCTCCCTGGGAACATGGGGACTTCCCCAGATGGTTCAGAAATTCTACGCCATCAAGAACGAGAAATCCATTGAGACCGGTACAGTTATCTCCACTTTCTTCGCCATCGTAGTGGCGGGCGGATGCTACTTCCTGGGCGGTTTCGGCCGTCTGTTCTCCGACAAGATCGACATTGCGGCAAACGGTTTTGACTCCGTAATTCCCACAATGCTTTCCGGTCTTCCGGACATCCTGATCGGCGTCGTGGTCATTCTGGTGCTCTCCGCATCCATGTCCACTCTGTCCTCGCTGGTCCTCACTTCCAGTTCCACCATCACACTGGATCTGATCCGCGGACATGTTTTCAAGAAACTCGAGGAGAAGAAGCAGCTCCTGATCATGCGCTGGCTGATCGTGCTCTTCATCCTGATCTCCGTTATCATCGCGCTGATCCAGTATAAGTCCAATGTGACCTTCATCGCGCAGCTGATGGGTATTTCCTGGGGCGCTATGGCAGGCGCATTCCTCGCTCCTTTCCTGTACGGCCTGTACTGGAGGAAGACGACCACCTTCGCCTGCTGGGTAAACTTCATCTTCTCCGTTGGCTTCATGTTCGCCAACATGCTGGTTCGTCCGGCCCTTCCTAAAGTGCTGCAGTCCCCCATCAACGCAGGCGCGTTCTGCATGCTTATCGGCCTTGTGATCGTTCCGGTGGTATCCGTGATCACTCCCAAGCCGGATGAAGCGCTCGTGGCAGATGCTTTCTCCAGCTACAGCAAGAAGGTTCTGGTACAGCAGACCGAGGCCCTCAGCGACGAGGAAGAATAATCAAAAAAGAGACTGGTTCAGAAGAGCATACAAATTGCCGCTCCCGGAAATCCTTTCGGGAGCGGCAGTTTTTTATTATCAGGTATCAGGATGTTATTCTTTCTTTCTCCTCCTCAGCAGCCCGACCATCTGGTCCCATTGCTCCCCGCAGAACTTGTTAAAAAACGCCCCGATCAGCACAATATAGAAACAGCAATACAGCCAGAAGAGCAGGATCGCGATGCCTCCAAGGCTTCCATAAAACATGGAGTACGCGTTATTTCCCTCGACATAGATTGAAAACAGTTCGGAGAAGATGATCCACACCACAGCATCCAGCAGCGCGCCGGGGAACTGCCGCAGGAAGGATCTTTTTCCGGAGGGAATATATGTGTAGATCATGACGAAAATGACCACCATGAACAGAGTGATCAGGACCTGATCGTGCATCTCAATGGTTATGGGATTAGTTATAAACTCAGGTAATACCTCGGTCAGATATGTGCTGACAGGGCCTACGAACACCAGAAAGAGCATCAGGGCGAACATCACCAGAAGCGCTGCCGTGTACCCGATCGCAAGCAGCACCTGCACCGGATAGGGGCGGGTCTCTTCTACATCATAGACCCTGTTAAGACCCTGCCGCAGAGCCATCGTCCCTTTCGACGCGGACCATACAAGAGTTATAACTGACAGTGAAAGAGTTCCCGTGGAATACTTGTAAGCCTGCGATACAACTATGGCCGCAAATCCCTGCATCGCTTCAGGGATCATTTGATACAGAAAATTAATCAGGTCAAACTCGGACAGCCCGAATAAAGGGAGCATCTGGAAGACAATGATCAGGAGCGGGATCAGGGACATGAAAAAGAAGAACGCAATACTGGACGCGTATGTTCCCACGTCCCGCGCAGTCCAGTCCTCCGCGGTCTTCCTGGCCAGATGCTTCGCCTTTTTTCTGATCTCGCCTTTGTCGGGCTGCTTTTTTTGCTCTTCCGGTGCAGAGCCGCTCTCGTTGATCTCTTCCATTTTTCCCTTTCCTGCTTTCGGCAAAGGCTGCTGCCTGAAGTCCGCCGCACACCCGCCTGCCGCCATGTTTTGACCGGTCTCAGGGCAGGTACTGCTCCACCAACATCACATAGTACATATTGCCGTACAGATACATCCAGTTTCCGTTAAAATCCGCGATGTAGTGCGTGTATTTCGCGGTTCTTCCGCCGGACATCTCTTTGGCATACTCCACAGCCAGGTCAAAAGAGTGCACGCCCCCGTTTTCCGCGATATAGTACATATAACCCGGGCCGTAATTATACGCCTGGATGATCGTGTTGAGGTCGACGTCCAGATCTTCCGTCCTGTCCACAAGCCCCCGGAAATAGTCGCATGCCTGGGCGATGGATTCCTCCGGTCCCAGAGAATTGGGCTCAAGTCCCGCAGACTCGCTGCTCTGCATGACATCGTCCCGCTCGCCTTTGGTCTCCACTTCCATGATCGCCAGAAGTACCGGCACATACTCGTAAATGCCCTCCTCTTCGGCGTAATACTTCACCAGATCTTCATACTGCAGCACACTGTCTGACAGGAGCTCCTCTTCGCGTTCCTGGAGCGCGAGTTCCTCTTCAAGCCGTTTCTTCTCCGCGACGCGCTCTCTCCACCGGACGATCCCGGTACACATGAGCAGTACCAAGAGTGCCGCCGCCACGGCCAGCGCTATATACTGGATCCTTAATTCCTGTTCGCGTCTTCTCCTTATACTGCGCCGTCTGCGCTCCCTGTTATCCATTCCGTGCCAACTCCCCTGACGCCGCTGTTCCCGCGCTTTTGCAGTACCATCTATTTCCTTTATAGCAGAGCCTCACGCAGGGGGCAAGTCGAAACGAACAAGAGAAAGCAAAAAGGACCACTCCGCTGTTTCCGGAAGTTAGTCCTTTCTTAATTCTTCAGTCTCACTGTATTTTGATAAAAGGAATCTCGTATTATGCCGACACAATAATCGCTCCGACAAGCACAAGGAGTACCCCTGCTATTTTCTTGAACGTTATCTTCTCTTTCAGGACCAGATACGAAATGATCATCGTCCACACATAGGTCAGAGAAGTAAGCGGCAGGACAACGGAATAATCCAAAAATCGAAGTATCCAGATATTCAGGACTGCCGACAGAAGATACAGCATTCCGCCGATGTACAGATTAGGATTCAAAAGCATATTCTTTATTCCGTCCGACCCTGATGCTCTTTTAAGGAACAAAGAAGCTATGCTTCCCATAAAGGTCATTAGAATAAGGCAGATGTAGATGGTCATTCTTCATCACCTCCGGCGATCAGTACCACTCCTGCAATAATCACTATTACGCCTATGCATTTAAGAATGGTAATGCTCTCTTTCAGAACAACTGCGGCAAGAATAATACTAAGCACATAATTTAAGCTTAACATTGGCTGGAGTACGGACAACTTTCCGAACCGGTATGCGATCAACATGACCAATGCGCCTGCGCCATAAAAGAGAAAGCCTGCCAGCATGACAACGATCCCCTTGTCTGCAGACAGTTTCCACAGAAGCTGCCCTATACATACACAGAGGGAAGAGATCAGCATGAGGAGGATGCCTTTTTTATTCATTTGTATAGACTTAAGCATATACAGTCACCGCCTTACTTTGGATTATAAGCTCCAAATGCATTCTTTATAAGAATCATCATCAAATCACTGTTGCCTTTGAAAAAACTGATCTTTGTCGGTGTCTTGCCCTTTTTAGGATAGGCCCTTGTCACCGGCACTTCACAGGCTTTCATCCCTAACTGCGTAGCCCTTACAGAAAGATATGCCAGCAGTTCATATGTCATAAAAACATCGCGCAAGGGCTGTACCCGCTCATCTTCAAGATATCTTCTTGAGTAGCCTCTGTAAGCATTTGTAGTATCCGTGAATCTCTGATGCGCAGTCAAAGAGATGATCGGGGCATGGATCAGCTTCACAGAAACAGTCCTTATAAACGGTGTATTTACAGCATGACCGCCTTTTATAAATCTTGATCCCTGAACTAAATCGTACCCTTCTTCAAGTTTTTCTATGAATTTCGGCACGTCTTCAATACTGTCCTTATTATTTCCGTCGATCGTTATGATCCCTTTATAGCCGCGCTCAAGCGCCCACCATATACCCATACGGAGCTGGGCGCCCTGCTTCCCGGCGTCCTGCTTAACCAGCAATGTATTCACATCCAATGCCTTAAGTTTGTCTTCCGCAGTGCAGCCGTCTGATGACCCGCCATCACAGATCACAATATCCGCATACGAGGATACATTGTGATCCTTCGCTCTTTTCAATTCCTTATGGATTCTGTCTCCTTCGTTGATGATCGGGATCAGAACCACATAGTCCTTTGTCTTGGCTGAATACTCAGTGCACTCAAATCTGGGGACACCTTCTTTTCTTTCGTAAACCATTTATACTTTCCCCTGTAGTTGTGTTTATTACCTGAACAGGCTGCAGCTTATATCCATCTCTCCTGATCTCTATCGGAAAACCGCTATTAATACAACAAGCGCAGCTGTAAAAACGCTGATTACTATCCGGATTTATCCGAATACTTCTTCTGTATATCTCATCATTCTATCCAGCTCAGCCACGTTTTCCTGCTTTCCGACTTCAATAGACACAAAGCCGTTATATCCAAAGTCATTAAGAAGTTCAGATAAAGCCTTGTGCAGCCAGCGCTGCTCAATAGGTTTGAGTCCGGGTTCACTGATATGAACATGGTTTATAAAATGCTCTCTTCCGGCCAAAACAGAGACCTCTTCTTCATTTGCGATCATTGTTCCGACATCAAGATTCAGTTTAAACCCTTTTGACCCGACCTTTTCTATAAGATCAAGGGCAGCCTTTGTATCATTGATATAATTCGTGTTGTATATCGGCGGATTTGCCTCCATTCCGATCACAGTATTGTGCTCAGCCGCATATTCTCCCATTTCCCTGAAGAATACAACCGCTGTATTCTCATCTGCTCCATCCGGCATGTTCCTGTTTCTGGGACAGCCGAAAACGAGATTCCTGCAGCCGATACTCTCCGCAAAATCAATTGCCTTTTTAGTATAATCAGCCAAGGCTGCCCGCTCCTCGTCTGTTCCAAAGAGTTTTTCACTTCTTCCATACCATATTGACTGCATAGAAGGTATCACAAATCCGTTTCCCGCCTTAAGTTCTTTCGCCCACTCATTGGCCTCTTCAATCCTGTCATACGGATGCTCCGGGAAAATACGGGTAGGGGCTATCTCCAGTCCTTCATATCCCTTATTCTTCATCATTTCGTAGACTGTTAAATCATTCTCTTTCGTCCATCCGATATTTGATATCGACAATTTCATGATTAATCGCCCTCTAATATACTCATGCTTACATTTCTTAAATTGCCTTGAGTATCGATTTTTACAGCATTCACTTCTTTTAAATACCAGTAATAATCGGTACTGCATCTGATAAGATAATCATGCTTCCCTTCATCAAAAACAATATTATAGCGGTATTTTTCGATAAACTCACCATTTATTGATTGCCCAAAAACCACCTGTGCTTCTATCTCTTCGTCATCCACTTTATATTTACCGTTCTCATCCATCCCATCATATGATGCCGAGATCTTCAGATAATTTCCATTGGACGATTGCTGCAGAGCTGAACTGTCAAATGTGTAAACACCATCAGAATAATTTAAACTGCAAATTTCCTGATTGCTCCCGGATCGCTTACCATCTGCTTCTGCCCAGATTTCGGGAAGTTTTTGAATTCTTATGTTATGAAGCAGGCCTATATAAGAATATGATTTATTTCCGTCAGCACTCGTGTTTTCTATCGGTCCATCATAACCGTAATCTATGTACTCAACCGGATACCCGGCCTTTATTGACTTAATGACTACATTGTTTTTATTCGATAGATCGAGCCTTAATCGTGTATATTCCGTAATCGGAATTATAAACGCTGCTTCTCCCTTACCGTTTATCAGATCCTTTGCAACTTTTTCTTCCGTATACTCCTCCTCTTTCTCTGTTGTATAAAACATCTTCAGAGCAGCTGCGGAATCAGTTTGGTATTGTATTGTCACCTGTAATTTCTGGCCGATAAAGGCCGATGTATCGATCAGGTTCTGTAATTCTGAGAGTTTCGGCTCTCCTTCAGTTCTGGCTGCTGTTACAGAATCATCTTCACCTTCCTCAAGTTGCACATTGATCCTTTCTACAGACTCTGAACTTACTAAATCCTGAACGTACTCTTTACGGTCTGCATACTCAGCAAGTTTAGATTTATACAGATCGTATTTTTCAGGAATACACCAAACAGCATAATCATTTCCATACCTGCAAAGCGGCCTGTAATTTTTGAATATGTATTCAGCAACTCTATAGTACCTGTAGGCGTTTGCAATTCCGTCCAAACTGGTGGAACAAAAATAATTTCCGCGGTCGACCGGCATGAGCACAATCGGTACATCTTTTATTTCTTTTATAAATTCTTTCTGCGTGAAATCACCTGATAACTGCAGCGGAGACTGTGAGACATATACCGGACAGTTATATCCTAAAACAGGATAGAGTAAAGTTTTGTTCATGAAATCAGCAAATGTCTCACCTTCATCCAATAGTTTATCCAAAACCAATTCATATCCTGACGCATAATTTATAAGATCATCGGCAAGAACAATACGTTCTACTTTTTCCCGATCATGTTTTATCTTCTCCCACTCTGTTTTAAACCCTCCTTCACCATTAAAGAGTCCAGGCTTCCAGCTTTCTATGATTGGTTCCGGTGATGATACAGCATGCTCCGCTAATGGCCAAGATGCAAAACTGGCAGGATTCAAAAAAAGTCCATTCACTGCTATGAGAAGCATAAACGTCGGTATGAACCATCTCATATTCTGTTTATAAAATGCCAGGAACATTGCCAAGACCAAATATGCACAGAAAAGAACGACTGCCGGGTTATTCTCATACAGAGAATGTCTTACTAATCCTCTTGAGAAATTTTGAAAATATGACAAATTCAAAATGAGCAGCAGTATCCATTTCTCTGTTCCGGTCTTTTCCCTGAATTCTTTCGACAGCACAGTATATAAAAGTGTTAACACCATAACAAAGGGAACGATAATATATACCCATGCGAACACCATATTATCTGTGCTTCCTATTTCTTCATATGCCCAATTCTGGTTGGACAGACTTATCATCAGGAATTCAATCAGCCTGTTTACAGGATTGATCCCTTTGACCAAACATAAAATGAGCCATGCCAGACCGCCTGCTGCGCCCCAGATGATCAGTGTTTTCCCTAATTGTTTACATGCCGTGATATTTCTGTTTATGATGACATAAATGAGTAATGCTATAATGGATGCAAGTCCAAAGGCAAATCCCATATCCAGCCTGTGAAGCGCACACCAGACGAGTGTTCCCCATAGCACCATTGCATTGCCTGTACTGTTCTCTCTCACATAAGCCATTGCCGCCAGACACACAAGTATGCCATAGCCGTAATAAAAGAAATGTACCATGATGGGGAGTAACAGCGTAGCGGCAATTGCCATCTCTCTGTTCCAGACTTTTGCTATAAGGTAATAGAATAAAACCGCCGTTACAACATATAATAATCCGCTGTATGGGGAAACTATTCCTGAAAAATCACCATTAATGATTGCATACAGGATCCCCTCCCATACATATTTCATCATGTGTCCGCTATAATGCTGTACTATAGGAATGTCCCCATAGTTTAGAAAGTCACCCACGAGGACACTGATATTTGCCCCTTCGACCAGATCAGGTTCATATGTCGATGAGATCGGTATCTGCATACAAAGGCATGTAATCCCTGCAACCAATGAAGGAAAAACTATGTTTTTCCATTTTTTTATATCTATTTTCTTTATTTCTGCAATGATTAACACAGCAACAAACGCGATAAATCCCAATATACAGGCAACTTTATAGTATTTTGCAGGGTGCGCGACAAAAACATTATGCTGGTTTAATACATGAATCATCTCTATGTATAGAGAAGTGCATAACGGAATAAAAGAAACAGCAATTGCAGTCAGTCGTATGATCCGGGCAACAGATTGTTTCGAAGTCAGTTTTCCGGCGAATCTGCATAAAACGAGCACAACAAAAACGGCTATCACATTAATGCCCAGTACTACTCTTCCGCTTCCCAGTTCTTTTCCCCAAAAAACCGCAAGCGCTGCTGACAGGCAGAAGGATATTACAATCAATTGTTCAAATGTTTCCGGATTTACAAATTGATCTAAAGAAAGAACCAAATAGCAGATTACTGTTATTGAAATCAGCAGGACCACTCCCTGTGAGTAATAAAACGCCGGTCTCTCAGATGTCCAGTCTTTGAAATACGTAATACATCTAAGGATCAGCTTACAGTTTGCCAAAACCATAAAATCGTTAAGAAAAGCAGCTGTTTTCTTCTGATTCTTTGTTTTTAGTTTTCTCAGGCAGTAATTTGCCAGCATGTAGAACAAGACAAAAACAATGCCAAAGGCAATGAACCAATGATTAAAATTGTCTATTCGCCTGGATACATCAACATTAGCATTAAGCCCTTCACCGATTACCCTGCTGAAATCTAATACTTCTGTCTTTGAGGAATCGATGGGGTTATACATCAATACTAACGAGCCTGCAAAAAACAATGCATAAGAAAAGCCCCGCCTCTTTCCTTTTACAAAGGCACCATAAATCTTTTCAAATCTAATAACTGAAACACATAATGCAATTGCTGTAAACAGGGTAAATAAGCATCTCAAAGCGAATTCAAACGCATTTGCAAGATTGAGGTAGCTGTATGTTTGGTTTAAACCTAATAAAAGCTTTCCGTCAATGATCGCACCATCCGATGTCAGTGCAGCATAATCTTCGGGGGCTGCTCCGTTTCCTATGGCAAAGCCTTCGAGCCCCTCTTCCGATTCAATGGATATTTTATAAGAAGTGCCTTTCTCAAGTTCATCCGTACATAAACCTATTTCATTCCACCCTTCTTTTGAAAGTGACGCGGTATTCAGATCGGTTGCTGCAACAGATTCACCATTAAGCGATAAGACAGAGACTGTTACATCTCTGTCTGGAGCGTTTCCGTAATAAAGCGACACATTATTCAAAATATTGCCGGACGCTGTAAATTCCTGTTCAACAGCAGTATAGGCAGAAAGATCAAACGATTCTCCGCCGGTATTATCATTTCTGACAGAATAATCGTTATAATTCAGATATGGATCAATGCCATAAGAAAACAGCAATCTAAAGATAGTTGCTATAATGAATATGCAGATTATTATCTTAACTACGATTGCTATCTTTGTGTTTATTCTTCTTAAAGCAATTTCTCTCACTTCTCAACAAACTCCTTGATCTCTTTTAACACCTGCCGCTTGTTATATATATATCCATTACTTCCGCCAAACAGAGCCGCATGAATCGTCCTGTAATCATAATCCGCAGGAATACCGCCAAGCTCATTTATGAACTCTTTTCCGGTAAGGTACTTATATACCTCCCCTGCCGATACAGGTTCTGTTGCGGGATGCCAAAGTTTTACTCCGTTAGTAAGAGCGGTCTGAATGTCACTCCACAATCTCGCCAGATTATAAAATTGGTACTTGCTCCTGCTGTCAGTGAAGCTGAGTGCTGAGAAGCCCAAAGCTCTGAATTTGTTCTTCAGCATTTCTCTGTCAGTGTCAGAAACATTTACTTTGTAAAATCCGTTGTCCTGAATACAGTAATACTTTTTTAGTTCAGGATCCTGCTCCGCTAATTCAAGAAACTTCTCTTCTTTCAACATGAAGGGGATTACATTAATATAGTCATAAATAAAATTCTTCTTTATATTTTTTCCGAACAGTCCCGGTAAGCGTATGATCAAAGCATCGGGGTATTTCTCACGGACCCAGCGCTCAAGCTGATATCGGTTATATCCATATGCCTGGAGATTTTCGGTATCGATTTTTGAGTTCTCGTCCACACCCTTTGGTTCCTTAAAGACGTCAATAGTCGATATCAGCACAAGCCTCTGCGGATTTATTTTTGCAATATTGTCCTCTGCCTGATATATGAGCTCCATATCCTTTTCAGGCGCATTGTTTGCGAGGTATTTTTCCGCCCTGAGTCCCGAATAAACAAGAAGGTCCGGATTGGTACTATATGCTTCTGTTATGTTTTTCGAATTATATGCCGCGTCAAAATCTCCGGCGTGATAAATATTACTTCCAACAAAGCCCGTATAGCCAACTAATGCTTTCATTTTTATCTTTCCTTTATTTCGTCAGCTTCTCTATGCTTTCAAAATTGTACTGTTTTCTCTTAAATACCAGATCCACGATAATCTGCAGGTACTTAACAATAATCGTCAGTATTCCAAACAGTCCCAGAAATGCTATCGCCAAAAACAATACGGTTGTTGTCCAGCCTTCAATAGGATGACCGATTAAATAAATGATCACCGTATATGCGACCATAAACATTGAAATCAGCATCATTACGGTTGTCATCCAAAATGAAAACCGGTATCCGACTTCTGTAAACAGAATTAAAGTGTCTACTGCCAGGCTGATCCTGTATTTCTTTTCTCTGGAATCATTTTGTGCTGCTCCCGTGCTTACCACATCGTATTTTATGTTTGCTGTCTTCAGACCGCTTCCGGCATAGACCACTTTTCGATAAGGTATAGTCTTGTTCATAGAACTTATCCGGTTGATAACACGTCTGCTGAGAATTCTGAAACTCTCTGTTGTCATGTCATAAGAAAGCTCCGAGAATCTTTCAAAGACCTTATAGAAAACCCTTGATGACAGCCTCTCTTTTTTATTTGGAGACGCACTGACAATATCAAATCCCGTAAGGGAATGACGATAAATCCTCATAATTGTCTCAGGATCAAAATCAAGATTTGTGTTATCAAATTCAAACACAAAGTCTCCTATGGCCAAATCCATTCCCGCATCCATAGCCAGCTCAAGACCATGAAAAAAGCTCATGTTTATTACAGATACACTAGTCGATGATGCCCGGTCACTCACCTTTTTTATGATCGAAACACTTTCATCATCCGAACAGTCATTTACACAAATAATTTCAGAATGCTCAAAATTGTGTTCCATCACATCAATGATCGCACTCAAAAACTGTTCTATCCTGTTTTCAGCGTTATGAACATAAATGACCGCTGAAACAAAGTTCTTTTCTTTATTATCAATCATTTAACACCTCATCCAAGTCATATACTGTATTGATCTTGCCCGACAGGACGCCGACAAATGTTGGATTCTTAGAGTATTCTCTGATCACTGTCGGTCTGGAATCATCAATTTCCGAACTCATAAGTATAGGTTTCATTGAGAACAATGAATTCCTGTATTCAAACCTGTAGTCATCCAGCATATACTTCCGTGCCAGGTTGGCCATGTAAGGAAATGCAGTTACCGGCTTCGCCGGACAGTCATTGCAGTTTCCCAGTCTTTTTGTTGTACAAAACCCTTTGCTCTCCGCCTGACATGAAAAAGTCGGGACAGGATCATAGCTTGTTGTATGCGGTGTAAATGTTACAGATGTCAGTGAATGCAATCCTGTTTTGCCAAAAGGCATGATTGAGAAGAACGGGCCGTCCATCACGGTAAAACCAACCCCTTTCAGCTTCTCATTGACATCGCAAAGAATGATTTCACAGAGTTCATACTTAATTCCGAATTTTTCAAATCCTGCCATTTCAAGAATCTGATTTGTACCTGCGTATGTTGAATTGAGTACAAAGGCTGATTCGTAGCTTTCTCCTTCTTCGGTTCTTATTACATAAGTCTCATTTCCTTTTTCAATGGAGCATATTTTAACTCCGTATTTAATGACAACACTGCTTCCGTATTGTTCTAATTCATTAAGGAAATAATCCTTTAGTATCATTGCGTCATAAGTATACTCTCTTGTCCTGAATACGCCGTCACACATGCCTTCCTTAAAATAATTGCCGGCATATAATTCTTCACACGGGATATTTGCCGCTTTGCAGAAAGCTTTAAACTGTTTTCCGTCAGACCATGAATACTGGCTTGATGTCGCATAGATCTGATCAAATTCCTTGTTCACGCAAAAGGCGTAGTCTTTATTAAATCTTTCAAAATAACCGGCTGACTTAAGAGCAGTTGAAATGGATCTCGGATAATGATAACCCTGATGAACCCGGGCCTGATTAATGTAGGTAGCTCTCTTAAAAGGCGCATCATCACATTCAAGAACTATAACTTTCTGTCCTTTTTTACAGCAAAAAAGAGCAGAATATAGTCCGTATAATCCTGCACCAATAATTATTCTATCGAATTGTAAAGCAGACATTATGAATCCTTTCTGATTCTTACACACCTATTTCCCGCAATGTAATAGGTTTTTAGTACTAACATGATATTACATTTCTTTCCCTCCATCAATCTGTAATTCGATACTCTTGGCCTTGAGACTCGTTGAACTGATTCGAGTCATTTAAACGAAAAAACAGGGCCGCCGGTTAATCGACGGTCCTGTTTTGATTTCACTCTTTATATATCCTTCTCCAAGTGCCAGATATCTTTGTTGTACTGTTCGATCGTTCTGTCGGAGGAGAAGTAGCCCGCTTTCGCGATATTGACTACCATCTTCTTCGCCCAGCCCATTCTGTCCTCATAGGCTTCAAGAGCCTTGTCCTTGGTCTTGCAATAGCTCTCAAAGTCAGGGAAAGTCATGAACCAGTCTTTGCCCAGCAGCTCATCATAGAGCTGTTTGAGGAGCTTCTTGTCGCCGGCTTCAAGCATCTCATCGCTGACCAGGAAGTCCACTGCCGCGGCAAGTCTCTTATCCTTCTTATACCAGTTCCTGGAGACATAATCCGCGTTCTTATAGTGCTCAATGACCTCCTCTGAGGACTGTCCGAAGGTGAAGATATTGTCCTCTCCGACCAGTTCCGCGATCTCGACGTTCGCGCCGTCCATGGTTCCGAGCGTCACAGCGCCGTTGAGCATGAACTTCATGTTGCCGGTCCCGCTGGCCTCCTTGGAGGCCAGTGAGATCTGCTCGGAAATGTCCGATGCGGGGATCAGTTTCTCCGCCATGGACACGTTGTAGTTGCGAAGCATGACGACCTTGAGATAAGGGCTCACTTCCGGGTCATTGTTCACGATGCTGCTGAAGGCGAGGATCGCATGGATGATGTCCTTGGCGATCACATAGGCAGGAGCTGCCTTCGCGCCAAAAAATACCGTGACCGGTCTTCTCGGTCTGTAGCCATCCTTGATGTGCAGGTAGCAGTCGATGGCCCACAGAAGATTGAGCTGCTGTCTCTTGTACTCGTGCAGGCGCTTGATCTGAACATCATAGACAGACTCGGGATCCACTTTGTCCCCTTGGTATTTCTCCAGCCATTCGGCGAACTTATGCTTTTCCGTGTTTTTCCTGTTCAGGATGCATTTCAGGAAAGCATTGTCCTCTGCGAAAGGAAGAAGTCCTTCAAGCTGTCCCGCGTCTGTCTTCCATCCCTCGCCGATCTTCTCGGTGATCAGCTCGGTCAGTTCAGGGTTGCACTCGATGACCCATCTGCGGAAAGTGATGCCGTTGGTCTTGTTGTTGAACTTCTCAGGATAGAGTTTATAGAAATTGTTGAGCTCAGTATCCTTGAGGATCTCGGTATGAAGTCTCGCAACGCCGTTCACGGAATGGCTGTAGTGGATGTCCATGTGGGCCATATGCACGTTGCCGTACTCATCGATGATCTGAACGGAAGGATCTTTATATTTTGCCTTCACGGCATCGTTCATCCTCTTGATGATGGGCATCAGGTGCGGCACGACAGCCTTGAAGAAGTGCTTGGGCCAGGTCTCCAACGCCTCCGCGAGGATCGTGTGGTTTGTATAGGCACAGACGTCTGTCACGATCGTATAAGCTTCCTTCTCATCGATGCCCTTCTCGGTCAGAAGGCGCACGAGCTCCGGAATGACTAATGAAGGATGGGTGTCGTTGATCTGGATCGCCGCATAATCGGCCAGATCATGCAGGTTGCTGCCGCGCTCCACACACTCGTCGAGGATCAGCTGGGCCGCGTTGCTGACCATGAAGTACTCCTGATAGACGCGGAGAAGCTTGCCGTCCTCATCGCTGTCATCGGGGTACAGAAAGAGGGTCAGATTCTTCTCGATCTCTTTTTTGTCAAAATCGATACCCGAGCCGATCAGTCTCTCATTGACCGTGTCGAGGTCAAAGAGGCGGAGGCGTCCGCACTTGCTGCCATAGCCTGTTACATCGATCTCATACATGGTGGAGAGAAGTTCAAGGTCGCCGCACTGCACCTTGTAGTGCCTGTCGGTACGCTTCATCCAGTTGGCCATGCCCCACTTGCGCCAGTAGTCAGGTCTCGCATGCTGCTTGCGGTCCTCGAAGGACTGCTTGAACAGGCCGCAGTGGTAGGCCAGGCCTACTCCGTCCGCGGGAAGTCCCAGTGTCGCAAGGCTGTCGATAAAGCAGGCCGCGAGTCTTCCAAGGCCGCCGTTTCCGAGGGAGGGCTCATATTCGAATTCCTCCAGCTCAGTGATATCTTTGCCGGCCTCAGCCAGTTCCGCCTTCACATCGTCGTAGATGCCGAGGTTGATCAGGTTGTTGGAAAGGAGCTTGCCGATCAGAAATTCTGCCGAAATATAGTAAACTTTCTTCTTTCCGCTGTTGTATCCTCTGTCAGCACAAGCCTCCTGCGTCAGGGCCAGCGCTGCGTTGTAGAGCTCCAGGATCGTACAATCCTGCAGCGGTTTCCCTGTATAATCTTTGAGGTTTTTCATGTTTTTCACACTTTCTTTTTTAATTAAAATAATTCCATTTTTCTAAGTAAGCATAATAGCTTTATATCGCACAGTTCTTGCAGAATCATCGCATAAAATAGCACAATAATGATTTCTGTGCAAGCATTATCTGCCCGGAAAGGCATTTCTCCATTTTAAGTAGACACAGAAACGGGTATACTTATATATACAGGCTGCACTATTCTGCACAATTTTCTTTTCCTGCGGCGCGCTTGTATAAAACTGCTTCTCTGATGGTATAATCTAGGTAATTCTATTAATAACAGGAGGCTGATTAAAAGCTATGAAAAATGCTGGCACATTTCTCAAAGAACTGCAGAGCGGCGCTCTGAACGGGCGCATGGTTGAGATCTACGGCTGCGATCCCGATAAGGCGCAGGGATACGCGGACAGATTTACCAAGGTAATAAAAGGTTTCCAGATCACTTTCCCGGCGAACGCGCAGGCTCAGATCGGCCTGTATTCCGCTCCGGGCCGCACCGAGATCGGCGGCAATCACACTGATCACCAGTATGGCTGCGTTCTCGCCGCAAGTGTAAACCTTGACGCTATTGCGGCGGCAGCCCTGAACGGCACGAATACGATCCGTTTCTATTCTGAGGGCTACGGCATGATCGAGGCAGATCTCTCTGTCCTTGAACCCGTGGAGTCCGAAAAGGAGTCCACTCTCGCGCTGATCCGCGGCATGGCGGCTCTCGCTATTAAGAGAGGCTACGAAGTGAAGGGCATCGACGTCTACTGCACCAGCAACGTTCTGGGCGGTTCCGGTCTCTCCTCTTCCGCGGCTTTCGAGACCCTCATGGGCGTTATCTTAAACGATATGTTCTGCGGAAACGTCTTCGACGCGGTAGAGATCGCCAAGATGGGACAGATCACAGAGAATCAGTATTTTGGCAAGCCCAGCGGCCTGATGGATCAGTCCGCTTCCTCCGTCGGCGGCGTTGTTGCCATCGACTTCGGCGATCCCGAGAGCCCCAAGGTAGAGAAGATCGACCTGGATCTCAATAAAGAGGGCTATGCGCTCTGCATCATCGACTCCAAGAGCAGCCACGCCGATCTGACAGACGCCTATGCGAGCATTCCGAGAGAAATGAAGGCTGTCGCCTCTGTCTTCGGCAAGACTCATCTGCGCGGAGTCACAAAGGAGCAGCTCATTGAGAAGACCGCCGCCATCCGCAAGGTCTGCGGTGACCGCGCTTTCCTTCGCGCCATGCACTTCGTGCTGGACAACCGGCGCGCCCAGGATGAGGCCGCAGCCCTCAAGGCAGGTGATTTCGCCGCTTTCCTTGAGATCGTCAAAGCTTCCGGCCAGTCCTCCTACATGTACCTCCAGAACATCTCCGTGGAAGGTGCCGTTGACAACCAGGCTGTCGGCGTAGCCCTTTCCCTGTGCGACGTTCTTCTGGACGGCCGCGGCGCGTTCCGTGTCCACGGCGGCGGATTCGCCGGCACTGTCCAGGCGTTTGTGCCTCTTGACATGCTCAACGGCTTCAAGGCGGCTGTTGACGGCGCCATCGCTGAAGGCTGCTGCCACGTTCTGTCCATTCGCCCCGTTGGCGGCACAGTGGTCTGATACAACTCAGAATATCAAAGCCCCCGGGACTTCTGCAGTCCCGGGGGCTTTTGTGTTGTTATTATTTTCAGATCCTTGCAACGCCGCTCTCGCGCGCAGCCTGTGCCGCCGCTTTCGCGACTGCATCCTTGACGCGCGGATCAAACGCCTTGGGCAAAATATAGTCGGCACAGAGCTCCTCATCGGAGACCAGGCCTGCCAGCGCCTTCGCGGAGGCGATCTTCATCGCATCATTGATATCGCTCGCACGAACGTCCAGCGCGCCGCGGAAAATTCCGGGGAAGCAGAGCACGTTGTTGATCTGGTTGGGGAAATCGCTGCGGCCGGTGGATACGACTGCCGCGCCCGCTGCCTTGGCTTCATCCGGGAAAATCTCGGGTGTGGGATTCGCGCAGGCGAAGATGATTGGATCCTTCGCCATACTGCGGACCATGTCCTGGGTCAAAGTGCCGGGAGCAGATACGCCGATGAAGACGTCTGCGCCCTTGATCACATCTGCCAGCGTGCCTGCCTCGCGATTAAAGTTCGTGATCTTCGCCATCTCTTCTTTGACAGGGTTAAGGCCCTCTCTGCCCTCATAGATCGCGCCCTTGCGGTCCGTCATGATAACGTTCTTAAGACCCATGGCCATAAGAAGCTTTATGATCGCGATGCCTGCGGCACCTGCTCCGGAAGTGACGATCTTCACATCTTCGATCTTCTTGCCCACGACCTTGAGCGCGTTCATAAGACCTGCCAGCGTGATCACGGCAGTTCCGTGCTGGTCGTCGTGGAAGATCGGAATATCGCAGCACTCCTTGAGCTTTTTCTCTATCTCAAAGCATCTGGGTGCCGCAATATCCTCTAGATTGATGCCGCCGAAGGAACCCGCAAGAAGGCTCACTGTTCGGACGATCTCATCCACATCGTGCGTTCTGACGCACAAAGGGATTGCGTCCACATCACCGAAAGCCTTGAACAGGACGCATTTGCCCTCCATAACAGGCATTCCGGCTTCCGGTCCAATATCGCCAAGACCCAGGACCGCGGTTCCGTCGGTAACTACCGCCACTGTATTCCATCTTCTGGTGAGCTCATAGCTCTTCTCGGGGTTTTTCTGTATCTCAAGACAAGGCGCCGCCACTCCGGGGGTGTAAGCGATACTGAGTGCCTCTGCGCTGTCCACGGCCGCTCTGGCTGTGACCTCTATTTTGCCCTTCCACTGCGCGTGCTTTTCCAGCGCGATCTGACCGTAATCCATTTTGTCTGACTCCTTTCAATGATGCTGTCCAACACATTTCCTACCAAATTATTCCACGACCTTCTGAAAAATACAATAAAAAAGAGGGTTTGTGTACTGACAAACCCCTGCGGACACGGAAAAAGCCACGATGCACTGTCTTTAGCACCGCAGCTGTATGATTTCCGTTCTCATCACTGATTCTTCTCGTTTTTCTTTTTCTGTTCCTGCTGCCTGAGAAAATCCATATCTCCTGCCGCAGATACCATATCCAGTTCCATATCAGATAAACGCTGGAACTGAAGGATTCCGGATTTCTTATTCGCGCCGCTCTCAAACAGTCTTTTTCTGAGAACGTTCTTGAAATCGGTCTCCATACTGAAATCAGCGCGAGCGATCTTATCAAGTAAATTTTCGTTCATGGAGCTCATTTCGCTACCCCCTTTGCTTTGTTTATAACTATATACGCCCTGTTCGGTGCCCTTCCATGAGGAATAAGAAATTATTTTATCAGAAAATTTTCTTTTCTACGAATACTGTAATATAATATACTAAGTATTCGAAATCAACAGAGTATTTCAATCTGTCACCAGGCATTCGAAAGGATCTGTCTTATGAGCGATCTCACGCCGAGCAACACAAATACAGCAAAAGGCACTCATACCGTCACACTGGCAGCCGTTCCGGAGAATTTTGCCGCCGCGCAGGAGCAAGTGCGCGATTTTCTTGAAAGTGTTTCCTGCAGCATGCGCACCCTCTTTGAACTCGACATGGTCGTAGAAGAGGTCTTCATCAATGTTGCCAGCTATGCTTATCCCGACAGCACCGGTATGGTATCTCTGGACCTTACCCTTGACCGGGAGAAGGATTTCCTGTACCTGACTTTCCGTGACAGCGGCATTCCCTATGACCCGCTCCGCAAGAAGTCTCCCGATCTCTCCGCTCCCGCGGAGGAACGTCCGATCGGCGGCCTGGGAATCTTTCTTGTACAGAAATACTCTGATACTCTGTCCTACGAATATGCCGAAGGCGAAAACCGTCTTACCATCGGTAAGAAACTGGACTGAACACCGCTCTTTAGCGTGCTCAGTTCAGACAGCAGTCTCACAGCCATGTGACCGTTACGAGAAATCGAGAAAATCTCCGCTGCTCTTTCCCTTTTCCATCGCGCGCAGTTTCGCCAAAAGGCGCCTGTGTCTCTCACTCACCGCTTTGGCATTGATGCCAAGGATCTCTCCGATCTGCGGGTTCTTGAGTTCCTGCACATAGATCATGCTGAGCAGTTCCCTCTCCTCGTCTGAGAGTTTCTCAAGCAGCCGGTATACTTCCTGGTTGACCGGATTCTTGAGGATCTCATACTCATCGACTGCAGAGGGCTCCGGCGCGTCGTCCAGATTCTCTGTCTTTCTCCGGCCGTTTTTTCGGAAATAATCGATCAGGCAGTTCCTCGCGATGGTGCACAGCCATGTGCGCACCGAGGCCTTTGAAGGGTCGAAACTGTCGTAATGAGACATTGCTCTCATAAATATATCACTCACCAGGTCCTCTGTATTCTCTCTGTGCATCACCTGCATGTAAATATAGTTGTACACATAGGAATACTCCTGCTCATACACTTCCGCAAAATCCGGCTTGTTTCTGATTACACCAAAAGTTTTCACCGTCTTACTCCGCCTTTCCGTTAAGAAATATCCTCATTTCTATATGTCATTGTCAGAACTTCGTCATATACCGCTCCGAAAGGAACGCCGTGCTCTGACGCCGCTCCGCTGACTTTCTCATACTCCGGATGGACTCTTTTGTAATCGCCTTCTCCGCTGATCTTTACGGGGATCACGCCGAACCGGGTCTTTACATCCACAGTCTTCCTTGTCAAAACAGTGCGCTCCATCTCCTGTCTCCGGATCCCGATCGTAGTCGTCTGGCTGAAGATCACTTCTTCCAGCTTCCGCAGGTGTTTCCCGTCGCAGATTACCGTAAGCTCCCACCCCGGCCGGTTCTTTTTCATAAAGACCGGCGCGAAGTGCGCTTCCCGCGCGCCCTCCCGGTAGAGTTTCTCCAGCGCGTAGCCGAGCTGTTCGCCCGTACTGTCATCGATATCGCACTCCAGTTTCCACACCGTGTCCGCTCCGCGGCCCGGATTCTTTGTCTGTTCACAGGGTTCGATCACCATCGCCCGCAGGATGCTCGGGATCTCATATTCCCTCTTTCCTGCGCCGAGACCGGTTTTCCCGATCACGAACCTCTCCGGCAGATCCCTGCGGGTCATCAGAGCCGCTGCAATAGCCGCGCCTGTCGGCGTTACCAGTTCTCCCTTTCTGGAAGTAAACTGCAACGGCAATCTGTGTGCCTTCGCTATGTTCGCCACCGCTGGTACAGGTACCTGCAGGATCCCGTGTTGGCATCGCACTGTTCCGCTTCCTTCCGTGATCCCTGTCACAGCCACATTGCTGATTCCGAGGTCGTCGAAGCAGACTGCCGCTGCCACAATATCGACGATGGAATCGATCGCTCCCACCTCGTGGAAGTGAACTTCATCGACGGGTACGCCGTGCGCCTCGGACTCCGCCTGCGCGAGGATCTCAAAGATCCGCAGCGCCAGGGCTCTTGCTCCCTCTGTCATTTCCAGGTCTCCGATGATCTCCCGGATCTCCCTCATTCCAGTGTGGTGATGGTGATGGCTGTGTCCGTGATCATGATCATGGTCATGGTCGTGGTCGTGATCATGATGATCGTGGTGATGGTCATGGTCATGGTCATGATCGTGGTGATGATCATGGTCGTGCTCATGGTCATGGCTGTGCGTGTGGGCAGAATGCCCGCTCTCCCCTTCGAGGTGTCCGTACAGGTACTCCATGTCGTGGTCGTGCCCGTCGTGTTCCTCATCGAGGATCACATCGAAGTCGCAGCAATCTATGCCCGATTTCTTCACTCTGCTGATCTGTACTTTAAAACCATGTCCGGGAATCCCCTCCAGGACCTTCAGGAGTTTCTCCTGATCCGCTCCCAGATCGAGCAGCGCGGCCACAGCCATGTCGCCGCTGATCCCGGTTCCGCATTCCAGATAAAGGATCTTATCACTGTTCTGCATCCGTTTTATTACCTCCGCAGGCCAGGCGGTTGATCTGTGTCGCCATATAGCCCGCTCCATATCCGTTATCGATATTCACTACCGCGATTCCGTTCGCGCAGGAATTGATCATCGTCATCAGCGCTGAAAGGCCGCCGAAATTCGCGCCGTATCCCACAGAAGTCGGCACCGCGATGACAGGATTGCTCACAAGGCCTCCCACAACGCTTGCCAGAGCGCCTTCCATGCCGGCCACCGCCACAATGCAGTTGGCCTCCTGGATCCTCTGCGTCTGCGAGAGAAGCCGGTGGATCCCGCTGACTCCCACGTCGTAGATCCGTTCCACCTTTGTGCCAAAATATTCCGCCGTCTGCGCCGCTTCCTCGGCCACGGGGATGTCCGCCGTGCCTCCGGTAACCACCGCAATAAGGCCTTTTCTCTCTTTGGGAGTCCTCTCCAGTTTCAGGATCCGCGAGACCGGATCATACTGAATATCCGGAATCACCTTTCTGACCAGCTCATACTGCGCTGCAGCCGCCCTGGTGCCGAAAGCCTGTCCTTCCTTCTCCACCATCCTCTGAAAGATGTTTACAAGAAATTCGTCAGGTTTGCCGCTGCAGAAGATCACTTCCGGAAAGCCGGATCGTATTCTGCGGTGCAGGTCCAGCTTGGCGTACCCCATGTCCTCAAAGGGCTGCCTGCGAAAATGCCCCTCTGCCTCTTCGACGCTCATTGAACCGTTTTTCACCAGTTCCAGTATATCTCTTGTTTCCATAATCGCTCCCGGGCATCTGACATCATTGATCGCGGCTTCAAAGATACGGAATGATCTCTTTCACCGAATCAAAGATCAGATGCGGTTTGACATCTGAATCCGGCAGATCCTTCAGCTGCGCCTCGCCGCTCAGCACAAAGATGCCGTACAGCCCGTTGTTCACGCCCGATTTCACGTCCGTGTACAGCCGGTCTCCCACGACGCAGGATTCCTCCGGCTTCGCCCCCATGGTCCTCATCGCGTACTCAATGATCTCCGCCTCGGGCTTTCCTACAACCTTGTCGGGCCTGCGCCCGGTGGACGCCTCCACATAAGCGGAGAGCGATCCGATGTCCGGTATGAAGCCGGTCTTCGTCGGGCAGTTGAAATCCGGGTGTGTTGCCACATAGGGAAGCCCCTCCCTGACCAGGTCACAGAGCCTGCACAGGTCTCTATAATGAAAACTCGTGCAGAAACTGGTGACAACCATATCCGGGTGCTCTTCATCGATCAGAACGCCCCTCGCCTCGAACTCCATCTTCACCATCGGATTCCCGAAGAGATAAATGCGCTTCCCCGGATACTTCCGTTTGAGATAATCCACCGTCGCGTGTCCGGAAGTGATCAGCTGCTTCTCCGGGTCGATGACAAGCCCCATATTAAGAAGCTTTTCAACATAGATCGACGCGCTCTTGGAGGAATTATTGGTCATAAAGCAGTACTTTCTGCCCGTTGCCGTCAACTTCGCCAGAAAGTCCTTGGCTCCGTCGATCCAGAGATTATCCAGATAAACTGTGCCGTCCATGTCCAGACAGAAATTCCTGATCCGCGGAATGATTCCCCCGGGATCACAGTTCACGCGATATTTAGTTCTCACCATGTCCCGCTCCGGCATCCCTCTCCGCGCCTCCTGCTGTCCATTATACTGTATCTCAATCAATTTTTCACAAATGGCTTTCCGAAAACACCTGTTTCCGGCCCGCATTTATAAAATGCCGCCCAGCCGGGCTGCTGCGCTGTGATCTCGATCCTGTCCGATCCGAAAGGCTTCTGCAGGGACAGTTTCCAGGCATGAAGCCCCATCGCTTCCTGAGAGATCCCGTTTCCGTACAGAGGATCTCCCACAAGGGGATGACCGATCCGGGCCATGTGGACCCTGATCTGATGTGTCCTTCCGTGCTCGATCCGGCAGGCCAGCAGTGTCCTCGGCCCGCCCTTCGGACCTTCCGTCTCTGCCAGTACTCTGTAAAAAGTCCGCGCAGCCTTTCCGTCCGGCGCGCAGATCATAAGGTGGGAGCCTGGCGCCTCTCTGCGGAGCGGGAAGTCCACAACACCCTCCGGCAGTTCAAATCGTCCTTCCGCAAGGGCCAGATAGAGCTTGATCAGTCTTCCGTCCTCCCTCTGCCTCTGGATCATCGCTGCAGCTTCCGAATTTCTGGCAAAAGTCACAATACCCGAGGTCTCCCTGTCCAGTCTTCCGGTCACCCGCATATCCATCGCAGTGCCTGTTCCGCCCAAATGCGCCGCTGCCTGATTGGCGAGCGTATCGCTGTAATGTCCGGGAGAGGGGTGACAGACCATACCTGCCGGTTTATTGACGATCAGCAGATCGCTGTCCTCATACAGGACCTGCAGAGGATATTCTGCCAATTCCGGAGCCGGCGCCTCCCAGATTTTGCCCGGCTTTCCGCCTTCCGTATCCCTTCTAAGGACCTGCTCCGTAAGCCCGATCGTCAGGAATTCTCCTTCCATGAGGACATGGCTGACATAAACCTTCTCCCCATCGACGCGGATTCCCTCCTCCTGGAACTTGAGTCTGCTGATCTGATGCCCTGAGAAAGAAAGCTCCTCCTGCAGGAACTGCCTGACGGATCTTCCTGCCATCTTCCGCGTCACTGTAAATTCGAGCCTGCGCTTCATGGGCAGTTCTCCCGGTCTTCCTGTTCATTGCGCGTCATCTCTGTATCGTCCTTCAGGATCACTTCCAGACAGTGATACAGAAGCTGCGCCGTGATCCCCCAGATCACCCCGCCGCCGGTCTCATAGAAATAGAACCTGCGCGGAATGCTGTGCCAGGGGTAGTTCTTCCCGCCCGGCAGGAGCTCATAGGGGAAATCCTCCGGCGTCTTCACCACCATGGAAGCATCGCTGATCCGCGGCTTGTGGGAAACAAACCAGCTCAGGGGCACACAGAAGACCCTCTCAACTTCCTGCTTGGAGTAAGTTCCCTCATAATCGTACAAAATACCGAGACAGGAGCTGATCTTCGCCCCCCCGGGGCCGGTCATGGCGTGCATCGGGGCGATCACCTCGATCTTCTCCCGGGGGATCAGCAGCTCCTCCGAAGTCTCTCTGACTGCCGCTTCCTCCGCGGACTCGTTCTCCTCGATCCTTCCGCCCGGAAAGCAGATCTCGCCGCCCTGCCGGATCCCCGACTGGCGAACCTCAAACAGGATGCCGGGCTCCCCGCCGGTCTCCACCAAAGGGATCAGGACTGCGTTCTTTCTTGAGACGGAACTGACCTCTTCCAGTGTCCGTCCGGCAGTTTTACTGCGGATCTTCTCCATCTGTGTCATCTGTTTTGCCGTCCCCGATCACAATTCCTTCTTCCAGTGCTCTTCTGGCGAGTTCTTCCATAAACAGCGCCTTTTCGTTATCCGCTTCCGCCAACGGTGATTCACCTTCGTTCTCTTCTATCTGCTGCGCTTTCTGCGCTCTTACCGCCCGCACTCCGAGTCTGGCGTATTCCGCCGTCTTTTTGGCTTCATTGATCTTTCCCTTCAGTTCCATCAGTTTTTTGAAAACATCAGGGACGATCCCGTCTTTCTGCTCCATCTCCTCATAGAAAGCTCTGCCGCCGCTGGCAAAGAGTTTTTTGAGCACAGCGGACATCTCCGACTGCTGATCTTTGGGAAGGTCCCTCACCATCTGGATCGCGTCCGCCAGATCTCTGAGGCTGATATCCTTCATATCCTTCACAGTGTCGGCTCCCAGCGCCTGCAGGATCCCGAAGATCTGATCCACAAAGATCCGGCGCGCTGCGTCGTCGACATTCTCAAGCCACTCGCTCAGCACCTTTTCAAGATAAATACTGTCGCTTGACCTCTGTGTATTGATAAAGCTGTTTCCAAGCACCTCCCATGAGAGCGCGTCGTGCTGCATGATCCCTTTCCGGCTGCTCTTGACAACGATCGCGCTTCGTCCCGCGTTGAGCAGGCGCCCGATGATGGAGTCCTGAGGGATTATGTTGATCGTGCGGTCCATGATCTGTTGATATTCCGGCTTGGTTGTAACTTCATCCCGAAATCCCGGGGAGTCGTTGCAGTATACCTCCAGAATCTGCTTCTGGATCGCTTCTCCCGCGAAGGATGACGCGAATGCGGCAAAGTTTCCTCCCTTCGAGTGGCCTCCCACTCTCAGTTTCAGAGCCGTATCGCTGAAATTCTTCTTAAGATACTCGGCCGCAAGTTTCTGTCCCTCCGTCATGGACATAAAAGAGAGATTAAAGTCTTCCTTCCAGCCGACCAGAGTCTCATCGGTGCCGCGAAACGCCACATAAACCGTTCCGTCCTCAAGTTCAAACTGGACTGCAGACATCTGTGCCTCGGCGCTCTTGCTCACAAAATTGACATAACCGCACATCTTCGTGTTTCCAAACCGCTTGCTCTCCGCTACAGGTCTGAGCAGGAAAGGGGAAAGCTTGGAAAAGCTCTCTCTCTTCCTTATTTCCTCTTCGGTGTGGGTTTCCCAGTATCTGCGGCAAACATCTGCGATAGGCATCGGATAATCCCTGCTCTCAAAGACGATCCCGTCGTAATCCACGTAAGCCATCTGCGCCAGTATCAGATTGTCGACTATATTGAAGGGATCCTTGTCAAAAGTCAGATCACCTCTCCATTTGAGGTAATCGTTCATATTATTTTTTACATCCATGGTCTGTTCCTTCCAAATGAATAAATCTTCCCGGAAAAAATATAAAGCCTGTGTGTGTAAAAACTGTGTATCCGGTCTCTATTTATCAAGTATAACCGAAATCTCCGCAAAAAGTCACATTGAACTGCGTTCAGCAAAAAAGAAGCCGCGAAGCCTTGGAGGCACTTCCCCCATTTCTTCACAGCCTCTTTTGTGTCCGTTTTACTTACTTGATGATCCTTACTCTCCATACACTGGGGATCTGCGCTATTTTGTCCACCAGCTCCTGACTTACCGGCGCGTCCAGATCAAACATCGTGTATTCGACGTCTCCCTTGGATTTACTGGTCATCTCGGAGATGTTCACATCGCTTCCGCCGATCAGTGTCGTCAGGCGGTTGATCATATTGACCTTGTTCTCGTGGAAGATCGCGATACGGCTCGCTGAGCGGCATACGCCCATGCTGCAGGCCGGATAGTTGACGCTGTTGCGGATGTTGCCGTTCTCAAGGTAATCCATGAGTTCCTCGGCCGCCATCACAGCGCAGTTGTCCTCGGACTCCTCTGTGGAAGCGCCCAGATGAGGCGTCGTGATGCAGCCCCTCACTCCGGCGACGGTGGGGTTGGGGAAATCGGATACATAGCGGCGGACCCTGCCTGCCCCGATCTGCTCGATAACAGCTTCCTCATCGACCAGGACATCTCTTGCCATATTGATGAGGATCACGCCCTTCTTCATCTTTTTCACAGCTTCTCTGCTGATCATTCCCTTCGTGGAAGGGAGCGCAGGCACGTGGATCGTGATGAAATCGCATCTGTCGTAGATCTCATTGATGTCAAAAACGTGTGTGATCTTCCTGTTCAGGTGCCACGCCGCGTCTACCGACACATAAGGATCATAGCCGAAAACTTCCATACCGAGTTCTACTGCCATATTGGCCACGCGCACGCCGATCGCGCCAAGTCCGATGATGCCCAGCCTCTTGCCGGCGAGCTCAGTGCCTGCGAATTTCTTCTTTTCCTTCTCAGCGGTCTTCGCGATATCCGCGTTATTCCAGTTCGCGCGGACCCAGTCGACTCCCTCCACGATATCACGGGATGCCAGGAGCATTCCTGCCAGGACCATCTCCTTCACGCCGTTGGCATTCGCGCCGGGTGTGTTGAAGACCACTATGCCCTCTCTGGCGCAGCGATCCAGCGGAATATTGTTGACGCCGGCGCCTGCTCTTGCGATCGCCAGAAGTTCCGGCGAAAACTCCATATCATGCATAGCAGCGCTTCGCACCAGAATCCCCTGAGCCTCGGAAATCTCTTCCGTTCTCTCGAAATTCGGTGTGAATATCTCCAGTCCTTTGTCCGAAATGTTGTTGAGACATGCGTATTTGAACATCGTTTTTGTCCTTTCTATGACTATACCCCTATGTCATATGCCGACAACGAGATATTTTACAACGCTTTTTCGCACTGCACAATATCCCAATTTTTTCACAGAATTTTCGCTGGTATTTTTTGCCGCCGGGAATATAATGGACATGTTACCGGAAATTCGTATACTATAATAAAAACGGAGGTATCAATATGGCTGATATGAATAATATGAATAGAGAATACAGACTTGAGCGCATGAACAATTATGCAGGCACTGCGGTGAACGAGCGCACTTACAACCTGACCATCGGTCTGACCCTTCTGTGGGGCGTCCTGATCAACATTGTGATGGCCACATTCTTCACTTACCAGATTCTGTCCCTTAACTACATTCTGGTCATCGTGCTGTATTTTGCCGGCACACTCGGATGCTCTTACCTGGTCCACAGATCTGACAGCCCGGCTGTGAGTTTCGCCGGCTTTACCGGTATGGCGATTTCCATGGGGCTTCTGCTCACATTCTATGTGACGGCCTTCTCCGGAAATTCCGTGGCCTACGCCTTTATCGCGACCGGCCTTGTGACAGTGATCATGATCATCCTGTCCATGCTGTATCCCGCGTTCTTCCAGAATCTGGGCAGAACGCTGATCATCTCTCTTCTGGGATGCATCCTCGTGGAATTTGTGGGCAGTATCCTCTTCCGCATTCCGCTGACTTTCATCGACTACATCGTCGCTCTGATCTTCTGCGGCTACATCGGACTGGACTGGAACAGAGCCCAGCAGTATCCCAAGACTCTCGACAACGCGATCGACAGCGCGGCAGACATCTACCTGGATGTCGTGAACCTGTTCGTCAGGATCCTGTCGATCACGGGAAAGCGCAGAGATTGATATTGAATTGTATAAAAGAGGGCTGCCGCGCTGATGCGGCAGCCTTTTTTCATGCATCTAAAGATTGATCCCTCTCCGACTCCTTCGCCTTGAGGATGCTTCGCTGCAGTTCATTGTTCTCGCGGCGCTTCCGCAGTCTGTTGACGATGCGGGTCTGGTAGATGTAGTTCACAATGGCTGCCAGCGGGATCGATATGATGACGCCGAGGATCCCGAAGAGCCTTCCGAAGAAGATGATGGAGACCAGGACCCAGACAGCGGGAACCCCGAGAGAGTCGCCGAACAGCTTGGGCTTCAAAATATAGCCGTCGATGGTCTGCAGGATCAGGGTAAAGAGAAGAAACCACAGGGCGTACCAGGGATTGACAAGCAGCAGGATCAGAGCGCCCACTATGCCTCCGACGAAAGGACCGAATGTCGGGGCCATGTTCGTGACACCTACCAGCACGGACACAAGGACCACATATGGCATTCCGGCGGCTGCCATGAACAAACCGTTGGAGACGCCGATAATAATGCCGTCCAGCACATCAAAGATGATATAGCGGAGCATAATATTGTGGCAGTTCTTCAGGAAATCTATTGTGCCCGGATAAACGGAAGGAGAGAGGACCGATTCGAGAAGGAATTTAAAGCCGGCCTTGATGTTGTCCTTGGCGCTGAGAAAGTAGACTGCGAGAATAAACGAGATCACGGCTTCAAAGATACTCTTAGTCAGATTGATCGAAGTGTTGACTATGTTGTTCAAGCTCCTGGGCAGCAGGGAGCTGAGGGTATCGAGGAGACTTCCGCTGGAGTTGATCAGTCCCGATATGTCGAGATTCATTTCCAAGGCGTAGTCATTCAGGCGTCCCAGAAGGCGCTGCATGGAACTGGCATAGCTGTCGAAGTTGCCTACGAATTGCACGATGCCGCTTATGACCTGCGGGATCAGAGATACCAGCAGGATCAGAGCTACAAGCAGGAAAGAGACGATCGCGCAGAAAACAGAGAGATTGCCGCGCAGTCTCTCGGAAGGTACATTGGCAAAAAGCGTTTTTTTATAAAAATCCACAAGCGGATTGAGGATATAAGCGATGATCGCGGCGAGGACAATGGGATACAGAAAGTTTCCAATGCCGTGTAAAACGCGCCCGATGACATCCAGATGCGTCAGGACCGAGAAGAGGACTACCGCGGAGCAGGTCGCGATCGTATATGCTACCCAGGGGGTGTTGAGATTGTTTTTATTAAATGGTTTCATTGCGTGGACCCTTCCGATGTGTGATTACAGAAGCGGCGGTAAAAGCCTCTAATCCCTCGTCTGATACATGATCCTGTCATAGCCCTGCCAGACGATCCGGTATTTCTGTTTTTCACAGATCCGGTTCAGGTCTGACTTTTCAGAGAGAAGAACAAACTTGCTGCGGACGCTTCCGTTCGTCAGAAGCTTTTCCAATACGGCAGTCTGGCACACATTGAGAGAAGTATAGGTGGGAAGCATGTATTCCCACTGCAGGTTTTCGGATTCGGGAAGTTTGGCAATTGTGTTGTCCCATGGATCATTCTCAAGGGGCAGGATCCCCCGGAATTCAATCTCCAGTGCCTGCTCGTCCGCTGTACTGAGCGTTCTTTCGTCGATCTGCGGCAGCCGGAAATTCTCCGGAGCCCTCACAACGAAGAAAGCCATTACCGCCAAAAGAGCGATCTCGCCGGCGATCCGCTCGAAACCGATCGTGTTCTCCCCGCCGCCAAGTTCAATGAGAAGGAGCCCGTAAGCCAAAGTGACGGAAAGCATCATTCGGTGCAGCTGTATGGGGCTGTACAGGACGACGTTGGCCTCATAGATCGCGGCGCCTCCGAGAAGCATGAAGAAGATCACGGCGCAACGGCCGTCTCTTTTTTTGTCTCCGGCATACAGAGAGCGGATCAGCAGGATCAGCAGCAGTAAGGACTGGGCAAAATACAGAAGGGGAATGCCTCCGGCCCACCTGCTGGCAGACAGGTAGCCTTTGATCTCCCTCAGGGCATCCAGATTGGCCCGCAGGATCTGCTCGGCCATCTTCACCGGGGAGCCGCTGCTGAGCAGCTGCTTCAGCGTTTCCGTCTGCGTGCTGTCAAAGAAATAACGCGCGACATTGTAACCCGTAAAGAAAAAAAACAGACCCACCGAGGCTGCGGCAGAAAGAACGCAGAGCAGGAAGAAAAGTGCTCTGGCACTGCCGGAAAGGGCACTTTTTTGCCGGAATATCATATATACGGGAATCAGAAGCAGCGGGAAATAATACGGGCGCATAGTATTCCAGAAAAAGACGATCAGGATCATCGCAAGCAGGGCCGCTTTCTGCGAGGAAGCCGGTGCGAACGGGTGCCTGATCATCCACAGTACCAGTGCCGTAAACAGGATCAGAAAGAAGTTGTAGCTGCTCTCCGTCATGCCGGACCAGATGTAACGCCCTGCCACAAGGTAGGTGACAAGAAAGAGCGCCGTGAAAAAGCCTTCTTTCGCCTTGGGACGCACTAAAAGGGCATAGAAGAGACCTGCCAGGACGGCAAGAGCCGCGTTGCTGTAATAGATGAAATTGTGGCCTTCCACACCTGTAAAAAAGGACAGGAAAAAATAAGGCAGATAAGTAAAAATATTGTAAGGCCCGTACGCCAGATTCGCGGGCGCGTCCTCGTTGAAGCCGTACATGCCCCTTGGATAGAACTCGTAGCGGAGAAGCCGGATCACGCGAAAATAGCCGACTTCGTCATTCCATGCGGTGTTCCAGGCGTCCAGCCTGAGAGCGGAGGTGCCCGTCAGAAGCTGCAAAAGAGCGGCGCTTATAAAGGGTGCGAGTATGATCAGGATCCAGAATAAGACCGCTGCCGGCCGTATACGGCCGGCGGATGAGGGGCGCGGGTCATCGGACGAATAATAAGACATTACACTACCTCCGTGATTATCATAAGCTGCTTTTATTATACAACAGCATGACGCAGGGGCAAACAAGGCGGGAGACACAAAAAGGGAACAGGAGGAAATAAAGTGCGGTTACAGTCTGTCGGAAGAGGGAAAAAAGCGTATAATAATATCATATGCAAGTTTATGAACTGCTGACTCAGGAGGACACTTATGGAAAACACTCAAAAGAGAAAGATCAGCGGGACAGGATGGGTCATGATCGCGATCAGCCTGATGATCCTGTTCACCTGCGGTTTTCTCACAGCACTGGTAGGTATCGACTACGGCCCTCATGAAGAGATCGCCCTGAGCCTTACGCCCGGAGATCCCATCGGCCTCTTCAAAGCCCATCCGGAGCCGCTCTGGCATCTGATGACTTACGCGGCAGTAAAGCTCTTTCACTGCAGAGTGGAGATCGCGGCGGGCCTCGTGTCGGGATTATTGATCGTGCTGACTTATATCGTCGCCTTTGCGGCAATCCGCAGGACGGTGCCCGGACTTGAGTCCCATGAGATCGCAGGCCTCGACCTGGTCCTGCACCTCGTCGCTGCGATCTATGTGCCCATGTTCAACAAAGAGCCCTATCTCGGGCAGGGCACTCCGAATATCTGGCATAATCCCACAACGATCGCGGTCAGACCGATCGCGCTCCTGGTCTTTGTACTGACGGCTTCTATAGTCATACAGGCGAATAAGGAGGAGTTTGAGAACAGCATTCCTGCAGGCAGAGCCATACTTACGTCAATCCTGCTGATCCTTTCCTGCCTTGCGAAACCGAGCTTCGTTCAGGTGTACTATCCCGCGATCTTCACGCTGATGGTCATCTGGCTGATCATGTACAAGGGCAAGAATCTCAGAACGGCTATCCAGCTCTTGCTGATGTGCCTTCCGTCTCTGGCGGTCATGATCCTTCAGTTCGTTATCGCTTTCTACGGCGGGAACTCCAAATCCGGCGGCATTACGATCGCTCCCTTTGTCGTGGCGGGAGCCAGGACCCCCTCCATTGCGATCTCCATGCTGCTCCTTCTGGCTTTCCCTCTCCTGATGCTGGTCCTCTCGGCGATCAGAAAGAGCGTGTCCTGGGGCGATATTTTCGCATGGCTCATGCTTTTGTGGGGCCTTGTGTGGAGGCTGTTCCTGGCTGAAAAGGGAGAGCGGACTTACCACGGAAACTTCTCGTGGGGATACATGCTGGCGGTCTATCTGGTCTGGTATACCGCTGTCAGAAGTTACCTCAAGCTCTACTTCAGCGAGCAGATGACAGGCAACAAGAGGGGCGCCGGATTTGTGCTGGCGACCATCGTCCTGGCGCTGCATCTGGTGTCCGGCATCTATTACCTGATCTATCTGATCGCGCTCGGACACGGAATGTAAACCGGAAAAAGTGTGTGAATGTTTAAAATAAAAAAGGAGAATCGAAATGGCAATTTTCAAAGGCGCGGGTGTCGCTATTGTAACGCCCATGAAAGACAACGGAGAGATCAATTATGAGGTGCTGGGCGCGCTGATCGAGGACCAGATCGCCGGCCACACAGATGCGATCATTATCTGCGGAACGTCCGGCGAGGCGCCGACGCTTGAAGACGACGAGCATCTGGAGGCGATCCGGTACACGGTTGAGAAGACAGCGGGCAGGATCCCTGTCATTGCCGGAACGGGATCCAACAATACCGCCCACGCGATCATGATGTCCAAAGAAGCTCAGCAGCTCGGCGCTGACGGCTGCCTTCTCGTTGCACCCTATTACAACAAGGCGACACAGAACGGACTGTTCCAGCACTTCTCGGCGATCGCCGGCGCGATCGATATCCCCTGCGTTCTTTACAACGTTCCGTCCAGAACGGGATCCAACATCCTGCCCGAGACGGCCGTCAGGCTTGCAAAGGAAGTTGAGAATATCGTGGCGATCAAAGAGGCATCGGGCAACATCAGTCAGGTTGCCAAACTCGCAACGCTCGGAGACGGCATCATCGATATCTATTCGGGCAACGACGACCAGATCGTTCCGATCTGCTCTCTGGGAGGTATCGGCGTGATCTCCGTGCTCTCCAACGTAGCGCCCAAGGAGACCCACGACATGGTAGCGTACTGCCTGGCAAACCGCTACGACGAGGCACGCAAGCTGCAGTTCAAGTCCCTGGATCTTGTAAACGCGCTGTTCTGCGAGGTCAATCCCATCCCTGTAAAGGCCGCGCTGTGCATGCAGGGCTACGCGGTGGGACGTCCCAGACTTCCGCTGACGGAGATGGAGCCTGCGCATCAGGAAGTGCTCAGGAAAGCTATGGTGGAATTCGGATGTCTGTAAGGACAATAAAAAAGGCTGCCGCATCAGCGCGGCAGCCCTTTTTATTATCTTGCCTCCACATAATTGAAATACGCCCCCACAAGGTTCGCCTCGCTCCCATATCCGCAGCTGACGAGCTCTGTCTTGGGCAGCGCCGGGTCAAAATAGGGCCCGGGGTCACTGTAGATCTCATCCAGACATTCCTGAATGGTCTCAAGAAGGATCGGCTGGCTGCTGATCCCGCCTCCTACAGCCACTTTTTCCAGATCCAGAAGGATCGTGAGGTTTGCGATCTGCATGGCGACCTGCATGCAGAATCTGCGCAGGACCTTCAGGGACATAGCGTCCCCGGCATTTACCCTTTCGAAAAACTGCCTGCCGGTTATGAGCGGATCAGTGCTGAAGTTGACGAATCTGCGGTTCAGATCCAAAAGACCAGTTGTACTGCAGACCATGCCGACGGTAGTTCCGGGGTCGTGCCAGTCCGTATTTGTGAGGCGCATGAAACTGAATTCTCCCGCCGTGAAGTGACTTCCGTTCAGGATCTCTCCGTTGATTATAAGACCGCCCCCGACGCCGGTTCCGATGATATAGACACTCGCGTTGCGGCAGCCCTTCAGGGATCCGGCACGGAGTTCAGCCAGCGCCGCGCACTTGCCGTCGTTGGCGATGCGGACTTCCGCCCCTGTTCTTTCGGACAGCGGACCTGCCACATCCCTGCCGTGATTATAGCGAAGCGCGCCGCCGCCCAGGCACCTGCCCTTTTCGCTGTCGATAAAGCCCGGAAGACACATGGCGATCCCTTCTGTTTCCTCTTTGTAGGGCTCATAGAGACTGCAGAGCAGGTCGAAAAACTCCTCCTGAGAGCCCATCGGAGTCGGCACACTGCCGGCTTTTTCTCTCTCAAGAGATTCATCCATAACACAGTATTTGATCTCGGTTCCACCCACGTCAAAGACCATCAGCTTCATAAAGACTTACTCCTTTTTATCCTTAAAAACAAAGAGTTTGCTGAAAACATAGTTCGCAATGGTTACCATCACCTGATCCAGGAGCTTGGCCACCTTGTCGTTCATCCCGAAGAGAGACACAGTCACAAACATGAACACCATGTCCATCACAAGGGTCCCGATCCTCGCCGTGACGAAAGCGCCCGCTTCTTTTACAATCTCCGTGCTCTTGCTCTCAAACACGAATTTACGGTTCGCCCAGTAGGCGAATATCACCGCGCAGACCCAGGATACTATATTGGCAGCCTGAAGCTGAATAGGGTTTTGCGGGTCGAGGACTGTCAGGACAAGCCCGTAATAGACCGTCAGGCTCACCACAGTGGTCAGGACACCGACAATCAGGTAGTTGATGATTTCCTTATACTTCAAATACAGTTCTTTAATCTTATCCAAATCAAGCCTCCTGCTCAATCAGTCTGTCTTCCGGAGAGGTGGTCCGCCACATCTCCTTCCTGAGACTCCAGGAGAGACAGCCTTACGCTGCGGATCCCCATGCCTCCCAGTGCAAAAAATACCTTTAAGTAAAATGTAAAACTCATGACGGAAGGAAGCTCGATGGAGATCTTCTTCCACTCATTCTCAGCTCCGGACAGAGAAACCGTCTCGATGGCGTGAGAGCCGATCGATACAGACATCGGGATCTGCGCCAGGGCGTTATCCAGTTCCGAGCGAACCTCCGCCTCGAGAAGGTAGGTTCCTCTCTCCGATATCTGCACTTCGATGATGTTCATGGAGCCCTTGCCCGTCATGATCTTGTCCGCGGGAATCACGCAGCTCTTTTCTACCCGGACACTGATCGTGGTGCCGCCGCTGCGCTCCTCTTCTTCCCTTGCCTTTTCAAGGCTTCTGTCGAGGTCGGTCTCTCTTCCGTACATACGCAGATAAGCCGGCGTGTCGATGAGGAAACGACAGATATTGCGGGCTGCTCTCTGCAGTTCTCCCCTTGTGATCCTTCCTTCTGCCAGTCCCTCGGCCGTATCGTCACCGTTCGCGTTCTTTTCAGAGCTGAAAGTGACCATGTACAGATCATTCTGGGCTCTTATCATCGTGGAAGTCTGTTTGATGCTCTCGGGACCGTTCTCCTCGCTTCCGGCCGCCCACCAGTCAGTCATGACAATGCCGCCGAATCCGAACTGGCCGCGCAGGATCGTCGTCAAAAGATCGTACTGGGAAGCTGTCCACGACCCGTTCACCGATCCGTAAGTAGTCATGACGGATGTCGCCGCGCCTTCACGGACCGCGATCTCAAATCCCTTGAGATAAATTTCCCTGAGCGCTCTCTCCGATATGACGCTGTCCGCCTTCATGCGGCGGTACTCCTGGTTGTTGGCGCAGAAATGCTTGATCGTGCCTGCCGCCATGCTCTCGCGCATGCCGCGCAGCTGCACGACTGCCATTTTTCCCGTGAGGAAAGGATCTTCTGAAAAATACTCGAAATTTCTGCCGTTCAATGGATGTCTGTGGATATTCATGCCGGGTCCGAGCAGGGAATCGATGCGGTTCTTGCGCAGTTCCAGTCCCTCCCAGTTGTAGAGTTCCTTGACCAGCACATTGTTCCAGGTGCAGGCAAGACAGGTGCCGGAGGGCATCGAAAATGCCTTTGTCCCGCTGTCCATGCGGATCCCGCTGGGTCCGTCGGAGCAGCAGCCGAGAGGTATGCCGAAGCCGAGCAGCCTGTCTGTTACGCCGCCGAAAGCCGCCGCTGTGCCGGGAGTGACCTTGGGGGAACACATGCCCTCACCTCTGGTGAGGCAGATCAGGTCTTCGTCGGTGAGCTGCGCGAGGAAATCATCCATGGACACCTTGCCGTCTCCGACGTCGCAGAGTTTCCAGCCCTTGTCTCCGGTATAGGCAATCTCCGCCGGAAGTCTCTGTGCTCTTCTTTCAAGGGGCGGCACGGTCCTCAGCGGGACAGGCTCATAGGTCAGTTCATAAGGGCTTTCCTCTCCGGCTGCATCTGCTTTCCGCGCGGGTCTCATTCTGTCAAATGCAAGGATCGGCGCCATCGCCTCCTCGAGCTGTTCGATGGGGGCTGTACCGCTTAGCCGGAAGCTCCCGCAGGGCTTTGTGTCTCTCACGCTGCTGCCAAGATGGAATACATACTCGCCCTCCTCGAGGACCCAGCAGGACTTATAGCCTGTCACTCCGCTGTCATCGTAACTCGCGATCGCTCTCACCGGCACTTTCAGGCGCAGGTCCTGATGCTCCCCGGGATCCAGGTTGATGGTCTTTCTGTAGGCGCACAGCACTCTGGCGGGCTTTCCGAGCTTTCCCTGAGGTGCCTCGCAGTAGATCTGCACCACTTCTTTGCCGGCGGCATCACCGGTATTCACAACTCTGACCCGGAAATTGATCGTGTCGTCCCCCGCACTCTCCATTCCGAGTCCGCGGACTTCGAAGTTTGTATAGGAGAGTCCGAACCCGAAGGGATAGAGGACCTTCTCCTTCGCGAAGGTTTCAAAATATCGATACCCCACATAGATATCTTCCGCATAGAAATTCCTGTCGGGATCACCAAAGCCCTTGTCAGAAGGATAGTCGCTGACATTATACGCAATCGTATCCGTCAGTTTACCGCTGGGAGAGACCTCCCCCGTCAGCACGTCCAGGACTCCGTTTCCGCCCTCCTGGCCGCCCTGCCAGATGTAGAGGACCGCTGCCGGGCGATATTTTGCCACCCATTTCATGTCGATGATATTGCCCACGTTGAGAAGAACAATGGTGCGGGGAAAAGCCGCGCAGACTCTCTCCAGCATCTTTTCCTCCTGTTCAGTAAGGTAGTAGCTGCCGCCTTCGGGCTTGTTGTCCTGATCCTCTCCGGCGGTCCTTCCGATTATCACGATCGCGGCGTCTGCCTCTGAGACCGCTGCCTGTACCAGTTCCTCCGAGGGCTCCATCTCCTCCTGGAACCAGGGCTCCGTTCCCCAGCCGCATCCCTCGTCGAAAGGATGATCCGGGAGCCATTCCCCGTAGGCTTTTTCGAGAGAGGGGGCGAGCGCATAGGCTTCCCTTTCAAGAATAGCTTCCCTGACGCCGGTCACATATGTCGTGTTGACCATGCCCCCGGATCCGGTGCCGCTCTTGTAATACCGGAACTGGCTTCGCCCGAACAGGGCGATCCGGCTTCCCTTCGCGAGAGGAAGCGCGTTGTCCCTGTTCTCAAGCATGACGATTCCTTCCGCCTGGGCCTTGCGGGCAACGGAAGCATAAACCTTTGTGCTAAATACTGATTCGCTCATGTCTGGATCCTTTCCGGTATCTCCTCTGCCGTCACTCTTCAACCATGGAGAGGGAGATCCTTTTCTTGGCGGCATCGACGCCGAGTACAGTCACTTCCACCACATCCCCCACGCGCACGACTTCCAAAGGATGTTTGATATATTTTCTACTCATTTTGGAGATGTGGACCAGCCCGTCCTGATGCACGCCGATATCCACGAAAGCTCCGAAATCCACGATGTTGCGCACGGTCCCCTTCAGTTTGAGGCCGGGTTTGAGATCCTCCATGGACAGCACATCGCTGCGCAGGACCGGTGCCGGCATCTCCTCACGGGGGTCCCTGGCGGGCTTTTCAAGTTCCTGCAGGATGTCCCGGAGTGTGGGCTCTCCGATTCCGAGTTCTTCCGCTTTCTTCGCCGGATCCTTCACCATCCGCGCCGCCGCCTTGAAGGACTCCCTGTTCATCGAAAGTCCCATGCTCCTGAGAAGTTCTTCCACCGCCTGATAGCTCTCCGGGTGTACGGAAGTCTCGTCAAGAGGCTGGGATCCTCCCCGGATCCTCAAAAATCCCGCGCACTGCTGGAATGCCTTAGGACCGAGTCCCGCGACCTTGAGCAGTTCTTTCCTGCTGCGGAACGCTCCGTTCTCCTCCCTGTGGGAAACAATGTTCTTGGCCACCGTCTTACTGATGCCCGAAATGTAAGACAAAAGAGAGAAGGAGGCCGTGTTCAGGTCCACGCCGACTCTGTTGACACACTTTTCCACAACGCCGGTGAGGGCGCCGTCCAGCTTTTTCTGATTCATGTCGTGCTGATACTGGCCTACGCCGATCGCTTTGGGATCGATCTTGACCAGTTCCGCCAGGGGATCCTGAAGCCTTCTGGCAATGGAAGCCGCGCTTCTCTGCCCCACGTCAAACTGCGGGAATTCTTCCGTCGCGAGCTTGCTGGCACTGTATACAGAAGCTCCCGCCTCATTGACGATCACATACTGCAGCGGCTTCTTCTGCTCTTTGATAAACTCTATGATCACCTGCTCGGATTCCCTCGAAGCAGTGCCGTTGCCGACGCTGATCACGGATACGTCATACTTGCTGACAAGTTTTCCCAGCTCCTGTTTGGCCTCCCGGACCTTATTCTGAGGCGCAGTGGGATAGATCACCTTTGTATCGAGGATCCTGCCCGTCGGATCCGCCACTGCCAGTTTGCAGCCGGTGCGGAAAGCGGGGTCCCATCCCAGGACTACCTTGCCCGCGATGGGCTGCTGCATCAGCAGCTGCTCCAGATTGGAAGCGAACACGCGGATCGCTCCGTCCTCTGCCTCTTCCGTCAGCTGATTTCTGATCTCCCTCTCTATTGCGGGCGCGATCAGGCGGCCATAACTGTCTTTCACTGCTGCCCTGATATAAGAAAAAGCGTCCGGATCCGGATCCTTGGCTCCGCGGGTCACCTGTCTCTCCAGATAAAAGAGAATGTCGTCTTCGGGCGCCGCTATTTTGACCGAAAGAAAACCTTCCTTCTCACCGCGGTTGATCGCGAGGACCCGGTGCCCCGGGATCCTGCGAACGGCCTCCTCGTACTCGAAGTACATCTCATATACACCCCGCCGCTCCTTCAGCTTAGCGGGCGTCTTTTCATCCGCCTCTTCGTCGTCCTTCGTCTTCTTGCGGGCCTTTTCCGCCGTGACCACAGTTCCTCTGGCCAAAGTCTTCTCCCGGATCCACGCCCTGAAGCGCGCCTCATCGGAGATCTGCTCCGCGATGATATCCATCGCTCCTGCGATGGCCTCATCGGCATCCTTCACCTCTTTCTCCGCGTCAACATAGCGGACCGCTTCCCCGCGCACATCGCTCCCCGGTTTCAGGGCCAAAATATAGTCCGCCAGACCCTGCAGGCCCTTCTCCTTCGCGATCCCCGCGCGGGTCCTTCTCTTGGGACGGTAAGGAAGATATAAATCTTCCACTTCCACCAGCGTCTGCGCCGCCTCAATCGATGCCTTCAGCTCTCCTGTGAGTTTCCCCTGCGCTTCTATGCTCTCCATGACCTTGGTCTTGCGCTCCTCAAGAGAACGAAGGTAGGTCAGGGACTCCCCGAGTTCCCGGAGCTGTTCGTCAGTGAGGGTTCCCGTCGCCTCTTTTCTGTATCTGGCAATGAAGGGGATCGTGTTACCCTCGTCTATGAGTCTGACTGCCGCCTCCACCTGCCAGTTTTTTACGCCCAGTTTCCGGGCTATCGTTTCAATGATCTGCATTTGGTCTTCTGCTCCTTAATGATTGATACTCTTATCATAATAACACACTTAAGCGTTTTCGCCATTGCCATTCTTCCGCGGTCCGCGGCTCTCTTTTTTTATGGAATATTATATGATAAGATACACTGAAGGCATTTCCCGGAGGTCTATAATGAAAACTTCAACACTAAAAAACAGGGCATCGTACTATTTCAGATTCACACTTCTTTTTCTGCTCACCGCGCTGATCATATACGCTCCTTTTATTCTCACACAGAAGAGTTTTGTCTGGGCACACGACTCCTATACGCAGCATCTCAAGGCAATGATCTTCATTTCCAGATGGTATCGCCAGACATTAAAATCGCTTCTCAAATTTGATTTTAAGGCAATCTCCACTTATTCTTTCAGTATCGGATACGGTTCGGACGCTATGAGCACCCTCGCTTACTACGGCGTAGGCGACCCTTTCTATCTTCTGAGCGCCCTGGTGCCCGCCAAATATATCTATTTGTTCTACTGCCTGCTGATCCCGGTCAAAAACTACTGCTCGGGCCTTGCCATGTCCGCACTCTGCCGCTTCCGCTGGCCCTCTGCGGAGCATGACAGGGGATGCCTTGCCGGCTCCATGATCTATACATTCTGCGGATTCGCGCTGATCACCTGCTTCGGTCAGCCGATCTTTCTGGACGCGCTGATCATCTTCCCGCTCGTTCTTCTCGGGATCGAGAAAGTACGGGACGGCCGCAGGCCCTGGACATTTATCATTTCCGTCTTTCTTGCGACCGTGAGCAATTTCTATTTTATCGTCAGCATTGTGATCCTGGCCGTAATGTACGCCTGCTTCCGCTATTTCCCCATTGCGCGCGGAGAATTTAAGCGCCGTTTTGCTGAGATCGGCGTTCTGTTTGCCGCCGGCACAGTCGGCGTCGCCATGGGAGGTGCGATTCTGCTGCCCATGGCTGTCACGGTCTTTGGCAACAAGCGCATTGCTCTCAAGCCGGCCATCAATCTTTTCTATGACGCCCGCTCCTGCCGCATGCTGCCGCTGGATTTCCTTGCATGCAATGAAGTGAAATACGGCTCCCTGTGCTATGCGGGAACCGCGCTCCTGTGCGTCTTTCTCCTCTTTTGCGCAAAGGGATTTATCAAACTGCGCCTGCAGTTTCTTCTGTATTCAGCGCTTCTGTTCATCCCTGCTTTCGGCTATCTCACCAACGGTTTCTCCTATCCGATCAACCGCTGGTGCTGGGCTTATTCCGCTCTGATCGCCATGCTGGTCGCGGAACTGTGGCCCCTGCTCTTTACACTGACCCGCATACAGAAAAAAGTGATGGCCGTCGGCTTTACTCTCTATTTTGCCGTGTGCTTCTTCCTCTCCTATGAACTGGAGATCAATTTCCTGGTGCCTGTCATCTTCACCGGATTTACGCTCTTTCACCTGTTCCTCGCCCAGAGATCGGAGTTTGCGGCGGAAGAACCCGCTCAAGTCGAAGATCCCGAAGCTGCTGAGCGCCGCCGTGCAAAAAAGATCCTCCGCGCGGAACGAGGGATCCTGCTCCTTACTGTCGTGAGTATCTGCCTTAACGGCATCTGCGAGAACGACCCGCGCTTCAGCGACAGGATCGAAAGTTACAAGGAACTGGACTGCCTTGCCTCCTTCAGGACGGGACTGGGCGCATCTCCGGCCAATGACAGGAACATGTGGCTCAACGATACTTCCCAGATCTCTTCGACGATCGGATTTGACGGAGAATCCTTCGTGAGGGTCTCAAACACGGAGCCGGGCTTCTGGTATCAGAACACCTCCATACTGAACGGACTGTCCTCCACTCAGTCTTTCTGGAGCGTCAACAGCCCCTATGTGCTGGAATATCTGGATTCCCTTGCTGTCTCCGACGTGAACAATAACGCCTGGCAATTCACAAACCTCGACAACAGGGCGATCCTCAACGAGCTGGCTTCCGTAAGCTACCTTTACTGCATGCACCCGGAAAAACTTCCCGCGGGATATTCGGATACCTCCCTGGATCAGAAAACGGCCAACTCTGTTTATCAGAACCTCCGCCCTCTTCCTTTGGGCTATACCTATGACCGCACGATCAGCCGGCAGCAGTTTGACAGTCTCACTCCGGCCCAGAGACAGGAAGTTCTCCTCACCCATGCTGTGACTGCTTCTCCCGGAAGTCTGCAGGACAGCCGGTCCATCGAAGAAATCGCCGCCGGTCTTAACTGCAGAAATGTTCCTTTCAAGAGCGAATGCCTTCATAACAGCGTTGTACAGACAGATGAGCGCACCTTCGTAGTGACCGAGGCGCGGTCCCAGGTTAAACTGACTTTTGATCCGGTCACCGCCGGCGAATGCTATCTCTACATGAAGAACATCGCGTACCAGGAAACCAATCTGCTCGACCTCTACTCCGATGATAAATCCTGTGACCCTGAGGATCAGTTTACTTCCGAAATGTTCAGTGCTCTGACGCCTTACGAGCGCTATAGGATCCGTGTGGCAGTCTATAATTCCCGCCCTGCAAACAATGTGAAGATCGGCGCGGATTTCATGAGCGGGGATACGGTGCTTACCAGCAACGAGGTCAACTACATTCTGCCGGAAGACGAACAGTTCTATTCGGGCAGGCAGGATTTCCTGCTCAATTCCTACACAGTCAGAGAAGGGATCGATACCATTGTGGTCACTTTCCCCAGATCCGGCATTTACCACTTTGACGAGTTCTCCGTGATCGCGGAGCCCCTGACGGACTACGCAGACAAAATTGAGAAACTCGGTGCTGAGTCTCTCGAAAATGTAAAGATCTCTCAGAATAAGAGCAGTTATGTCTCCGCAGGGGTCACAGGGGAGATCACTGTCTCGGACAACAAACTCCTGTGTCTGACAGTCCCCTACTCCGCCGGCTGGAAAGCTTATGTGGACGGAACCCCGGCCGTTCTCGAGAACATAAACCTTATGTTCTGCGGTCTGTGGCTCACACCGGGCCGTCACACCATCGAGCTGCGCTATGAGACTCCCGGTCTTCTCTACGGTCTGTGTCTCTCTGCTGCCGGCCTGCTGCTGTTCCTGTTCTGGATGATCATGACACATCGTGCGGGAAAACGGGGCGGACAGTTTGAATCCGCGATGCCGGAGGAGGAACTCCCCGCTGAGAAGACAGAGGAAGTTCCGGCCGAAGATCTTCCCGCTGAAGAGGCGATGAAAACCGAACCAGGAAATCTTCCCGCCGTGGAAGAACCGGAAAAGCCGACTCCCTGAGGCAAAATGAGCGCAAATAAGGGCTGCCGTTTTAACGGCAGCCCTTTTCCTGTGCTTCTATGAATATCAATCCTCTATGATCCTTGTCGCCCACACGGCGTTTCTCTCACTCAGCTCCTTCGTGATAATGCCGTATTGAGTGCTGTACGCCTCGACCGTCTTTCCGTCTCCCGCGTACATCGCTACATGGTATACATATCCGTTCCTAGCAAAGAAGATCAGGTCCCCCGGCGCCGCGTCGCTTACCGGAATCTGAGTCCCTACCCGCGACTGGGCATCAGCTACTCTGGGAAGTTTATATCCGAACAAACCGTACAGCGTCTGTACAAATCCGGAACAGTCCGCGCCATGCGTCAGGCTGGTCCCGCCCCACACATAGGGATTTCCGACGCATGCGAGCGCTTTTTCCAGTATTTTCTCTCTGATCTCATTATATCTTGCGCCTTCCCTGACAGAACAAAGGCTGTAATAGATCGCCCGATTCTCCCCCGGTGTGATCACTTCTTTTGCAGTACCAAACGAGGACTCTCCTTCTTCTTCAATCTGAGCCTGTACGGAACTGCTCCGGTCCAGTTCATAAGACGGGATAAAGCCGCGCACATCCCCGGACTCCACGAATAACCACTCATCATCCGCCTCTTCGATCACATAGACGAGGTCTCCTTCCTTCAGGCTCCCCACAGTGCGCGCATCGTCACTGGTATCCTCCATGATTCCTGCATCGGACTTCGCAATAGCAGCTTCGGCGTCGATCACAACTTCCTGCGTTGTGATCCTGCGGAAAGCATACGCGTCGTTCTCATAATAGGGAACTGTATCCTGTGCCGTAAAGAAATAAGACTCTCTGGAAACCCCCTCGGGAAGCATTGCCGAAATGCGGGCCGCCCGTTTCTCAAGATACGCAAGAAGTCTCTCCGCTTCATCGCCGCGGATCAATTCCTCCTCGAGGACAAACCCCCTCGCCTTTCCCGATTCCACGTAGATCCATCCGTTGTCCTCATTCTCCAGTTCATAGAGAATGCCGTTTCCGGCTATAGTCCCGACAACATCGGAATCCTCGCTCTGTTCCTCATAGATATACATATCATGAGCGCTGAACGCATAAACCTTGTCGACAGTCGTAAAACGAAAATCCTTGCGGATCTCCGGAAGGTCTGTCACAATGTGCTGCTGTGCGATCAATTCTTCATTGGTGCCGTTGTACTTATCGGCTTCTTTGTAGCCTTCCGGCTCATCCATCTCACCGACCTTGACCGGCTCAATCAGTGCCGCCACTTCAGACGTCGCTCCGGTGCTTCCTTCTTCTGCGTCAGTCATCCCTGTACTGCCCGAGTCCGAAGTATCGCTATAGTCTGAATCGAATTCCCCTTCGGTAGTTCCTGCCGCGCCTCCCGTCGTACTTCCGCCATCGGATGTGCCGGAATTTCCGATGTTCGCACCATCACCGCCCTCGCCGTCATCTGACCGAGCCGGGCTGCCGCCTCCGCCGGTTCCCGCGTTGTCACCGCCGTCATCTCCTTCGGACGGCGTCTCGGGTTCAGGCTCGGGTTCTGGTTCAGGCTCGGGTTCCGGTTCCACTTCCTGTGCGTACTCTTCGCCGGACGTGTTATGGCTGTCAGCTTCACCTGCATGTACTGTATAAGAGGGCACAGACACTGTACCGGTTATCAACGCTAATGACAGGAACAAAATTCCCCATCGCCTGATCAACTCTCTCTTTTTCACAATGCCTCCTGTCTTGCTCGAAAACAATTACAGTTTGCGCAACTCTTTTCACATATCTTTACTCTTTCATCGTATAACAAGTCCATGTTATACAATTGTAATAATTATAGCATCTGCTCCTGTCATTTCCAAGCCTGGCGGCACATGGCGCCTGCTGCCTTGTCCCTGTTTCGGCACAAAGAACTCAGGTCTTGAGAAATCGCAGCGTCGTTGTGAAAATACCGTCTGATTCCTCTGTAGAGTAGTCTCCGTTCATCTCCTCCATAAGCCTCTTGCTTATTCGGGATCCGAATCCGGTGCTCTCCGGTTTTTCCCCCTCGAAAACCCTGACTTTGTTGACCGCCGTGACCTCCACATATTTGTCCCGCTCCCTGCAGCAGATCAGGACTTCGTCCTCCTTGCTCGCGTACTTATTGATATTAGACATGAGATTTCCGAACACTCTTCCGACCGCGTCTCTCTGCACCAGAATCCTGCTGTGCCCGAAGCTGATCTCAGACCGCACAAAAAATCCCTCTCTTTCAAGGCCTGAATTGATATCTCCCAAAAACCCCCGCAGCACCTCGTAAGCCGGCTCCTCCGTCTTCTCCATCTGGGAATAATCCTGCATCGTTGTATAACTGTAGTTCTGGTCCAGGAGATTTTTGAGTCTCGCGCTCTTCTCTCTTGCCCTGGTCAGATACAATTCTGCCGCCGTCTCTCTTCCCTCGATTTCTTTCTGCGCAAAATCCAGATACATGATCAAAGAGGTAAGCGGCGTCCTCAGATCATGCGCGATCTCGGCAAGCGTAAGACGGTTGCTCCTTTCGAGCTGCTCGATCATCACTATTTGAGTCAGCATACTCTTTCTGAATTCATTGACGCTCTCCGCCAGCATCGTGATCTCATCGTCCCCCCTGACGGTGATCTCCTTTGTCAGGTCTCCTCCCTCCAGGACCTGTAATTCCTCATTGATCAGATGAATATACCTGCTCTCTTTGCGGACCGCGATGACGATAATAATAAAACAGAGCAGGACTGAAGCAGCTATCTCTACAGCCATTGCCTTGTCGTACACATGATAGTAGGGATAAAAAACAACGTCGGCTTTTACATCACCAAATTGGACCTGACGGGCATTTTCCTTATCCCGCTCAGTTTCTTCCATATTGTACTGCTTGTCCTCTACATCAAAAATAGAGCTGAACACGAGGTGTCCGTCCACGAACACTTCAATATCCACCTCTCGTGTCCTGCACCATTCCCAAAGTTCTTTCCTGTTTTCCGGCTTAAGCCGGTTCTCATTGGCGTAGGCCTCCAGCTCGCTCACGATCTTCTCATCGGTCTTTGCGTCGCTCATTCTGTCAATGATATAATTACTGATACTATAACTGAGGAAGAAAAGACAGACCGACAGTATAAAAGCTACCGCGATCAGGTCTGCAAACTTCCTCATGATCGATCGTCTATTCACTTACGAACCTGTAGCCTCTCCCCCATTCCGTGCGGATATAGACCGGTTTCCTCGGATCGTCTTCGATTGCCATCCGCAGCCTCCGGATATGGACCATGACCGTATTATTGGCGTCATAAAAATACGGCTTTTCCCAAACACTTTCATATATATTCTGAATAGAAAAGATCTTGTTGCGGTACTGCATCAGCAGTTTGAGGATCTTGTATTCAATATCTGTCATGCTGATCAGTTTCCCGTCCTTGAGTACTTCGTTAAACTCCTTGCTCACGCGGAAGCGCCCCACTTCCAAATAACTCTCCCGGGTCTCCGTCTGCTCTTTCCCGCGATATTTCTCATAGCGCCTGAGCAGCGCCCGGATCCTTGCCCGCAGTTCCTCCTGAAAAAAAGGCTTCACCAGATAATCGTCCCCTCCGGCTTCAAGCCCTTCGGTCTTGTCCTGTACTCCGGTCTTAGCTGTCAGGAACAATACAGGCGCCAACGATTCCTCCCGTATTCTGCGGCATACCGTGAATCCGTCCATATCCGGCAGCATTACATCCAATATAATCAGGTCCGGCTTCTTTGAAACCTCCTCGATCGCCTCTTTCCCGTTTGTCGCCTTGAGGACCCGAAACCCTTCTCTCCCCAACATGATGGTGACCACTTCCAGAATATCCCTGTCATCTTCTACAATCAAAATTGTGTCCTTCATTGATGCCCCTTAAGACTCTTTGAATTCAAAAACCTTACAAATCTTGTCAGCGTTCATTATACCCTATCCGGGTTTTCAATTCCACCCATGAGAAAAGGGGTGCCGAACGATCTGCCCAACACCCCTTTTCAATGATTCTTGTCCAATGGATTGTACCTCCGTTTTCAAAAGTTTTCTTGATTAGGAAATATTCAGTTGTACTTTGGACCGTACCTCCTTTGGATATATTTGATACTTTCATTATACTCTCTTCGCCATAATTGTCAATTAATATCAAATATTCTTTAATATATTCTGAATTTTCAGTTTATTATGGGCAATTCAAAAGATATCCTCTTTTTCCGGCTCTCATAATACAAAAACAGCGGAGAGAGCGCTGCGCTCTCTCCGCGTAAGTATTCCTGTCTTCTCCCGCAGTTCCCGTGTCCGGGTCATCTCTTGTTGCTGCGTCTCCAGATGTGCATCTTCTCCGCCTCCGCGATCAGCTGGTCCCTGAACTGCGGATGCGCGATGTTAATCAGGTCTTCCGCTCTCTGCCAGGTCGTGCGGCCCTTCATCATCGCCACGCCGTACTCTGTCACGATGTACATAGCGTTCGCGCGGGTATCTGTGACGATACTGCCGTTCGCCAGAGTAGGTCTGATTCTGCTTACGAGATTGCCCTGCTTGTCTGTGAAAGTGGAGGACATGCAGATAAAGGACTTGCCGCCCTTCGAAGCATATGCGCCGATGACGAAATCAAGCTGTCCGCCCGCGCCGGAGATGTTCTTTGTTCCCGCGCTCTCAGCGTTGATCTGTCCGTACAGATCACAGTCAACCGCGTTGTTAATGGAAATGAAGTTATCCAGCGCGCCGATCTGCTTCACGTTGTTGACATAGTCAACGGAAGCGCTCATGCACTCGGGGTTTCCATCCAGATAGTCGTACATCTTCTTCGTGCCCGCGCCGAAAGCATAGGTCTGCAGGCCTCTGTTGATGTTCTTGTGCGCGCCGGTGATCTTGCCGGCTTCCGCCATATCTACGAAAGCGTCTACATACATCTCTGTGTGGATGCCCAGGTCCTTCAGATCAGACTCTGCGATCATCTTGCCGATCGCGTTGGGCATTCCTCCGATGCCGAGCTGCAGGCATGCACCGTTGGGGATCCGGTCCACGACCAGCTGGGCGACGGCTTTGTCCACTTCCGTGCCGGGCTTTGCCGGAGGCATCGCGTCGATAGGAGTGTTGTCGCCTTCGACGATCATATCGACATCGCTGATATGAACATATGCGCTTCTGTCACCGAGGCAGATAGGCATGCTCGTATTGACTTCCACGATCACCTTCTTCGCCATCTGTACCACTGCATAGGTGTGGCTGGCGCTGGGACCGAGGTTGAAATAGCCGTGTCTGTCCATGGGGCCGACCTGCATGATCGCCACGTCCAGAGGATCCTCTCTGTCAAGATAATAGCGGGGAAGCTCCGAATACTTGAGCGGTCCGTAGAAGCTGAGCCCTGTGGAGGCCGCCTTTCTCTCCACGCCGTTCATGTGCCAGCTGTTCCAGATGAAGTGCTCCTGGGGATTCTCTATTTTGAAAATCTCAGGCGCGTGCATCAGGATACCGCCGTAGATCTTCACATCGTGCATCTCGGGCATTCTCTTGGCGAGTTCTCTGTCCACCGCGACGTTCGTTGTAGCGCACCAGCCGTAATCGACCCAGTCGCCGTCCTGAATCACTGCCGCAGCCTGCGCGGCTGTCACCAGTTTCTGCTTATATTCTTCCGCATAACCCATATCTCTTCCTCCGATCTTGATTTAACCTTGACAGCATTATTTCGGCACAGGTTTTACTCAACTTCCGCGCCAAAATATCGTATAGTGGTATTATACAACAACTGCCTGTTTAATTCATCAAAGAATAGTATTGACAGTTCTGATTAGATTGTGTAAAATCTATTTGTAAGCAACCAAAATAAATGAAAATTAACATATAGAAAGGAGATACCCATGGTAAACAGATTTGATGAGAGTAATTTTGACGCTGAGGTCCTTCAGAGCGATCTTCCCGTTTTTGTAGACTTCTACGCAGACTGGTGCGGCCCCTGCAAGATGATGAGCCCTGTCATTGACAAGCTGGCAGAGGAATATGAAGGAAAGATCAAGGTCGGCAAGGTCAACGTCGACGAGTGCGGCGATCTCGCGCAGAAATACGGCATCATGAGCATCCCGAACATGATCTTCTTCAAGAACGGCCAGCCCGTCGACCGCGTCGTAGGCGCGATCCCGAAGCCCGCTATGAAGGATAAGTTTGAGAAAAACATCTGATCCGCATTATGCTGATAAGCTGTAAGCAAGGAGAATCTTATGTATGACCTGATCATCATCGGCGCAGGCCCCGCGGGTCTCTCTGCCGCTATCTACGCCTCAAGGGCGAGACTGAACGCCATTGTCATCGAGCAGAACTATGTCAACGGCGGCCAGATCATCGATACCTATGAAATCGACAATTATCCCGGCCTTCCGGGTCTGTCCGGCATGGACCTGGCTATGAAGATGGCCGAGCACGCCGAAAAGCTCGGTGTGGAGACCGTCAACGGATTTGTGCAGAGCCTCGACCTCACCGGTCCGGTCAAGAAAGTGATCACCGACGAGGATACTTATGAAGCCAAGGCAGTCATCATCGCCTCCGGCGCCACGCACAGCAAGCTCGGCGCAGAGGGTGAGAATCAGTACGGCGGCATGGGCGTGTCCTATTGCGCTACCTGCGACGGAGCCTTCTACCGCGGCAAGGATGTCCTGGTGGTGGGCGGCGGCGACGTAGCCGTAGAAGATGCTATTTTCCTTGCGCGCGGCTGCAACAAGGTCTATGTGTGCCACCGCAGAGATGAGCTTCGCGCGGCGAAGATCCTGCAGGAGAATCTCCTCTCCCTTCCCAACGTGGAAATGGTCTGGAATTCCAACCTGAAGTCCATCACCGGAGGCATGAAAGTCGAAAAGGCCACTGTCGTCAACAAATTTGACAAGAGCGAGCGCACCATCCCCGTCTCCGGCGTATTCATCGCCGTAGGCATCACGCCCCGCAGCGAATTCGCCCGCAACCACGTTGCCATGGACGAGAAGGGCTACATCATCGCGGACGAGACCGGCGCCACTAATGTGCCCGGCGTCTTCGCAGCAGGCGATGTGCGCACCAAGCAGCTCCGCCAGGTCGTGACCGCTGTCGCCGACGGCGCCAACGCTGTCACCAGCGCTGAAAAATACCTGCTGACTTTTTCAATATTACGGGCTTTTCAGCTTCTCTCAGCTCTGAATCCTTCAAGGATCTGCATGCCGGCCGAGCAGCCGATGCGGGACGCGCCGGCTTCGATCATGGCCTTGCAGGTCTTCCAGTCGCGGATGCCGCCCGCCGCCTTAACTTCTACATCATCGCCGACAACCTGCTTCATGAGAGCTACATCTTCGACGGTGGCGCCACCTGTGCCGAAGCCGGTGGATGTCTTGATGAAATCAGGCTTCGCGCGCAGCGATATTTTGGCCAGATGCTCGATCTCAGATTTCTCGAGATAGCAGTTCTCAAAGATGACCTTGGAGAGCACGCCGGCTGAGCGGCAGATATCCGCGATCGTTGTCATCTCGCGCTCGACATAGTCCCAGTTTCCGTCCTTGACTGCAGTGATGTTCGTCACATAGTCGATCTCATCCGCGCCCTGGGAGATCGCCATAAGGACCTCGGTGCCCTTCTCCTCGATGGTATTCTGCCCCAGAGGGAAGCTGATGCAGGGACCTACATGCACGTTGCTGCCCTTCAGGATCAAGCTGGCAAGGCGGGTGTGAAGGGGATTGATCGCGACCATCCGAAAGCCGTATTCCTTGGCCTCCTCGCAGAGCCTGGTAATGTCCGCGGTGGTGGCAAAGGCTTTCAGATTGGTGTGATCGAACATGAAACACAAATCTTTTTCTGTCAGTTTGCTGATATCTATCATTTTTATTCCTTTCCTCCGGGCGCATCCTGTGCGGGCGGAATTGTGATCGCTTCCTTGAACTTCCTCGCTGTCTGTGAAATAATTTTAACAGATTTATGGAGGGTATACCTATGGCTAATTATGACAAAAAAGTGCTCGATTGTTTTCTCACGAACCAGCTGCAGCTTTTTCCCGAAAAAGTCGCCGAAACGCCTGAGGAGGCGGACGATTTTCTGGAAATGATGTTCGCCGTCGTCGTCAAGGGTAAGCGGGCTGTCCGCAAATATTTTGAAGAGACAGGAGTCGACATGACAGGCGAAGATATCATGCAGGCCTCCGAAGTATTTGATGTCGGTGACGGCAGATATCTGATCGTCGAGGGCTGATCCGGCATTTCCTGACAGCCGGTCAGGCTCCGAACACTTCTTCCGCGAAGTGCACCGTTGCCATCGCGTCCTTCGCATAGCAGTCCGCGCCGATCGCGTCCGCATATTCCTGCGTCATCACGGCGCCGCCCACCACCACCCTGGTGTCGGGCTTTTTTTCGCGCAGAAGACGGATCGTCTCCTCCATGCTCACGACTGTCGTGGTCATCAGCGCGCTGAGACCTACCAGTTTTATATTCTCTCTGTCCGCCGTGTCAACAATGACCTCCGGCGGCACATCTTTACCCAGGTCAAGGACCTCGTAGCCGTAATTTTCCAGCATTACTTTGACAATGTTCTTTCCGATGTCGTGGATATCCCCCTTCACCGTAGCAAGAACGATCCTGCCCTTCACTTCCTGGGGCTGTCCCTGCAGGAACTCCTTCACCACTTCAAAAGCCGCCTTGGCAGCTTCCGCGCTCATAAGAAGCTGCGGCAGGAAAACTGTTCCCGCTTCAAAGCCTTTTCCCACCTGGTCGAGGGCAGGGATCAGGTCCCGGTCGATCAGATCCAGTGCCGCCGTATCCTTAAGAGCAGTTCTCGCCGCTTCCGCCGCGCTTTGGGCCATCCCCCTCAGGACGCTCTCTCTAAGGCTCATGGCTGTATTCGCGGATCCGCCTGCGGGGGCAGATATCCCGTCTGTCTCTCTGACTGTTTTTTCGGCAGGAGCCCTGTCGCTGGTCCCCGCATAGGCCTCGATAAACTGCATGCACTGGGGATCCAGTGCTGCCAGCGCGCAGTAAGCCCTGTAGGCTTCCATCATGTCCTCGTTTCCCGGATTCATGATCGCCGCCGACAGGCCGCTCTGCAGTGCCATCGCGAGGAAATAAGAATTGATCACCGCTCTTCTGGGAAGTCCGAAAGAAATATTGGACACGCCCAGGATCGTATGACCGTGCAGTTCATCTCTGACTCTCCTAAGCGTCTCCAGCGTCACCAGCGCGGAAGTATTGTCGGAAGAGATCGTCATGGCAAGGCCGTCGATCACAATGTCCTCCCTGGGAACGCCGTATCTGTCCGCCGCCTCATAAATTCTGCGGGCGATGCGGATCCTGCCCTCAGCATCGGAAGGGATCCCGTCTTCGTCCAGTACCAGTGCCACAAGAACGCCTCCGTATTTCCGGACGAGGGGGAATACCGTCTCGATGCTCTCTTTTTTGCCGTTGACCGAGTTGACCATGGGCTTTCCGTTGTAGATGCGCATGCTCCGCTCGAGCGCGGCCGGATCCGTGGTATCGATCTGCAGCGGCAGCGCCAGCACGCTCTGGAGCTTCTGAACAACTTCAGACAGCATCTGCGGCTCATCAATCTCGGGTAGTCCGACATTCACATCAAGAATATGAGCGCCGCTATCCTCCTGCCGCAGCCCCTCTCTGAGGATATACTCGATATCATTGTCCCGAAGGGCCTGCTTGAATTTCTTCTTTCCGGTGGGATTGATGCGCTCTCCGATGATCACGGGCCTGCCTCCGATCTCTACGCACTGAGAGAAAGAGCTGACAACCGTTCTGTGCTTTTTAACAGGCTCTTTGAACGGAAGCTTTTTGACGCGCTCCGCCGTCAGGCGGATGTGCTCAGGAGTCGTGCCGCAGCAGCCTCCAACGGCCTGTACGCCCATCCGGGCGATCTTTTCCATCCGGTCAGCGAATTCCTCAGGCCCGACATTGTAAACGGTTCTGCCGCCTTCTGTGCGGGGAAGGCCCGCATTGGGATTGACGATCACAGGTACGCTGCACACCTCTGTGAGCCTCTCTACGATGGGGATCATCTGCTCGGGTCCCAGGCCGCAGTTTACACCCATTGCGTCAACATGAAGGCCTTCCAGCAGTGCCGCTGTGGAATCCACGCTGCCGCCGGTCAGCATTTTCCCCTGGCCATCAAAAGTTACGGTGACCAGGACCGGCAGGTCGCAGTTCTCCTTGGCCGCCAGAACCGCCGCTTTCGCCTCGTAGCTGTCCGACATCGTCTCGATCAGGACCAGGTCCGCGCCCGCGCGGCTCCCGTATCTCACCACTTCACCGAACAGATCTACAGCCTTCTCAAAGGGAAGATCTCCCAGAGGTTCCAGAAGTTTCCCTGTGGGTCCGATATCCAGCGCCACATAGGCGTCCTCCCGCCCGCACCTGCGCCTCGCCTCTTTCGCGAGATTCACGGCCGCGGTCACGATCTCCTCCAGATCATCAGGAAATTTGAGCGCGTTTGCTCCGAATGTATTGGTATTGAAAATATCGCATCCGGCGCGCAGATACCCGCTGTGCAGGTCTATGATATCCTCCGGTCTTCTGATGTTCCATGTCTCGGGAAGTTCTCCGCCCCGCAGTCCCCTTGACTGCAGGATCGTCCCCGTCCCGCCGTCAAAGACCAGCCATTCCTTTCCCAGGCGCTCTCGCAAATCTTTTCTCATCTTATTCCCACTTTCTCTATGCCGATTAAAAGATCCGACAACCGGTCATTCTCCGGTCCGCGGCTCCCCTCAGATTCTATAGGCGCAGTTTGCGGACGCTTTACAGCCGCTGCAGCCCCTGCCCCGGCTCTCTCCCGGCCTGTCCGACACCCCGATCAGCGCAGTGACGGACTTGCTGGGGGTCATGAGCAGCGTATCCGTAAGGCTTACCCCGATCTCCTTGGGCATATTCAGGATCCTGCTGATATCCTTCTGCAACTCCAGCGGCAAATCCCCGTATCCCGGAGAATATCTGGGCCGCGTGCAGAGCCCGTCGAGTTCCGCCTCCTGCCGGATTCTTTCATTGATCCGGTCGCACCAGGTCTCTGTCATGGCCGCCGCAGCCGCCTGAAGGATCACCGCCCGGCTCATCTGCCCGACGCTTGCCCTTCGGATCAGCCGGTCAGGGCCGGGGCCGAGCGTCACAGCCATCATGTAGACGCCGCAGCATCCGTCCAGATTCTTTGCCAGATCCCTGCTCCGGATCTCCAGATCCCCAAGGCGCAGGAGCGGCGCTTCGTCCTGCTCTGTTTTGACAGACAGCGGGAATTTCTCATATACAAATCTGGGCGTGACCTCCTTCTGTAAATCTCCGATGCATTCCCCGATCTCTGCGCGGACACTGTCATCCGGGACTGATCCGCGATAGCCCAGATACCGTATAACTTCATTGATATCCGGTGTAAGATCCATTTTCCAAATCCTTTCCTGTCTCTTTTCCTTAATTATTTCAGGATTGTATTAATCTTACCCAATCCTCTGCCTGTGTGCAACAACTGCCCGCAGGTCTTCCCTTCCTTCCGCGCAGGAATTGACACCTGCCCGAAAAAGGAAGTATAGTTAAATCCTGCGAAGGAGGAAAACACATATGCCTGAAAACAGAATTCATAGAAGTTCCGCCGCCTCTTCGCCAAAAAAGCGAAACGGAAATGACACAGTCAGAAACTACCTGATCATAGCAGCGCTTGTCATAGCCGCCATTCTGATATTCGTGTTCGGCATTAATAAATGGAAGATCGACTTTAAACTGATCGGAGAATCCAGCGTGATATCGGAATGCGGGGAGCCTTACAAGGACCAGGGGGCTGATGCGGAAGTTACCGGGTCTATCCTGTCTTTCGTCCACCATCCGATCTCTGTCAAGGTGTCTACTGAGAGAGTCAACATCCACGAGCCCGGCACTTACACTGTAACCTACTCCGCCAAGTTTATGTGGCTCTCGGCCAGCGCGACCAGAGACGTCGTCATAGTCGATACGACCCCTCCGGTGATCGAACTCAAGCACATTGATGATTACTACACACTCCCCCATCACGCCTACGAGGAGGAGGGATTCACCGCCACAGATAACCACGACGGCGACATCACTTCGAAGGTCGTGAGTGAAGAGAAGGACGGCCGCGTCTACTATACGGTTTCCGACCAGTATGGGAACAAAGCGACCGCTGAACGTGAGATCTTCTACGATGACAGAAATGCCCCCGTATTCAGCTTCCCTTCCGGGGAAGAGGGCTTCCTGTTCCAGGGGCAGTCCTGGGAGGACGACGTGCAGGCAGAGGATGACGCCGACGGAGACGTCTCCGACAGGATCAAGTCCGAAGGCAGTGTCGACACCGATCAGGTCGGCACTTACACCATCACTTATACTGTGTCGGACGAATGGGGAAATGTGGCAAAACAGAGCAGATATGTTACTGTCAAGAGAATTCCTGTATCCGCCGATGAAGCAGCCGCGGCTGCCATCATCACACCAGTCACTGAAGAAGCCGCTGCTGCGGGCGGGGCCGCAGGCACCGGGTCCACCGCAAACGCTGCTGCAGGCGCCACTGCCGCGCAAGCCGCAAAGCCTGCCACAGCGGATCCCAAAAAGATCATCTACCTGACTTTTGACGACGGGCCCGGCAGATACACTGAAGAGCTCCTTAAAATCCTGGATGACCACAAGGTCCTCGCGACCTTCTTCGTCACCGCCGCTTATAAGGACTATCAGGACCTGATCGGCGCGGAATACAACGCCGGCCACAGCGTGGGCGTTCATACCGCCACCCACGAATACAGCGAGATTTACGCCAGCACGGACGCTTATTGGGAAGACTTCAACATCATGCAGGACATCATTCAGGAGCAGACCGGCTGCAGGACAGACATCTTCCGCTTCCCCGGCGGAGCTTCCAACACCATCAGCGCGAACTACAGCAAGGGAATCATGTCCGAACTGGCCAAACAATCCGGCGAGAAGGGTTACATCTATGTCGACTGGAACGTCACCAGCGGCGACGCCGGCGACACTACGGACAGTGAAGTCCTGTACCAGAACATGATGAAAGGAATCCACACCTATGAGAATTCCTTCATCCTCTGCCATGACATCAAAGATTTCACTATTGCCACGATGGACCGCTTCATCACGGATGCGCTCAAGGAAGGCTATACATTCCTTCCTATCACCAGCGAAACCAGAACTTGCCATCACGGCATCAACAACTAAAGGACGGAAAAATGCCGCTCTTGGGAATTCTCATCCCAAGAGCGGCATTTTTTATACTTTTACTTTTTTAATGTCTGCAGGAATTCTTCCGCGTTCTGCATCTCGATCTTCGTCGCGTCTTTCGCGTCCTTTTCATCATAGATAAAGCCAAGCGCTTCATAGTAGCCCGCCTCGGACACGGTGGACCCTTCCCACTTGTAGTTGTATTCCGGTTTTCCCGACTTTGTGTAAGCCGTCACGGCAGCATCCGTCGTGCCGAAGACGCCGCTTTGATAAACCTCAAACCGGCTGCCGGTGTAGACATAGATCCGGTCTGTGAACAGGTTCCCTGTCCCGTTCCTGCTAAGCAGCAGGTTCTCTTTGTTCAGATAGGAAAACGCGCTGCTCACCTTGGTCTCCTGAAGGACCCCGTCGTGATAGAACACGATCTTAGCGCCTTTATCCGCGGATGCTCCCCACTCCAGAAGTTCCGGGAATCTGTCGTCATTTACGTAAATAAGGGCGAACTGATCATAAGAATCCGGATCCGCTTCCGCGACTTCCGCGGCGTATGCTTCGATCCGTCCCTCGAACTTTTCCCGGTCCTTTCCTGTCTTTACATAATGGGCGATTCCCGAAAGTGACATTTCTGACACGGAACTGTTGATTCTCGCGGTCAGTCCTTCGTCAAGACGCGGTATTCCGTCTTCATCAAATCTGTAGAGCCGGGCCTCCCGGCCATCCGGCCGCCCTTCTCCTGTGATCTCATATTCGCAGATCGTGACGATCTCCTTTACCCCGTCACCGTCATAGTCTCCGAGATCCACCGCAGCCACATCCCTGAATATCCTGTCTTCCCGGATGTTCCGGCTGTCCATACCTTCAAGCCTGTACAGCACATCTGAATCCTTGACAAAACAGAAATCGACATCCATATTCTCCGAAGCATCCCGATCCGGTTTATAAGCGCAGAATTCTACTTTTCCAAAGCTCTCTGTCTCTATTTCGCAGTAGGAATGGAGCAAAAGACCGTTCTCCAGCCAGAGACGATTCGCGCAGAATCTGTAATTGTCGCCGTTTCTCTTGAGGATCGCCTCGTATACAGGTATGTGCCAGCCGTCCAGGTCCCCCGCGTATCTGCGGGCTCTGTAGTGCACTCTGTAGTAATCTCCCTGCGCCGCGGCATCTGTCACTTCAAATTCGCAGATATTGGTCTCCTCATCGCCATGGCACTGATAAAAGGTGTCATAATCCTCGAGATAGGTCCAGCCCGGCGGGTTCGTCAGCTCGTCAAGAGATACCCCTGCCTTATACTGGAGATAATCCGAGACCTGCTGGGCACTCATCCCGACCAGGTTCACCGTATCTTCCTCGCCGGTCTCCTCCATGTAGGCTTCCCGCTCTTCCTCCGTCGGGATCCTCAGCTCCAGACCCGCACCTGTAAAGAAGGCCTGTTCCGCATTCAGATCCTGCGGCTTTTCGTAGACCGACAGAAGAAATCCGTAATTTCCGGTATCATTTATATAATTCTGCAGTTCTCCGCATTCTTCTTGTGACAGTTTCCTGGCTTTCTGAGTATTTCCCTGCTCCCGGGATGCCGCGATCTCCGAAACCGGGGCGGTGACCCCGCTGTCTCCAGTGGAAGTGTTCCCGGGTTCTTCTGCTTCATTTTCAGACAAAAACAAGGCGTCGGTGACGTCTGTAACGCCGCCCGAAGCCTCTTCCTGTCCACACCCCGTCAGGATCATGATTCCAGATAAAATGAATGGAATAAGGACACTGGGTCCTTTCAATCTTTGCATATCTGCGTTCCTTCTCCACATTCCCCCCGGAACTGGTTATAGACTAATTATAGCAGACTCTTCCTCCTCTGTCAGCCTGCGATATGCTCCCGGCGGCAAACTCCCGTCCAGCACAAGCGGTCCCATGGAGAGCCTCTTCAGATATACGACCTCCCTTCCCACTGCCGCGAACATCCTTTTGATCTGGTGAAATTTTCCCTCACGGATCGTCACTTTTACTTCATTGCCGGGTCCTAGAATATCCAGCTGCGCCGGCATAGCCGTCAGCGTCTCGTCCACCCTCAGTCCCTCCGCGAACTGCCGGCGCTCTGTTTCCCCTACAGGCGCGTCCAGCCTGGCAAAATATACCTTATCCACGTGGTTTTTTGGAGACAGCAGCCTGTGCGCCAGCTCTCCGTCATTTGTGATCAAAAGCAGCCCTTCTGTATCCCTGTCGAGTCTGCCGACGGGAAACAGGCCCTTTCGCTGCTGACCCTCGAGCAGGTCCAGCACCGTCCGGTCTCTCGTATCCTCGGTGGCGGAGATCACTCCCGCGGGTTTATTCATCAGATAATACACGAACTGCTCGTACGCGACTCTCTCCCCGTCCATGCAGATCACGTCGTCCTCTTCCACATGTATGGCGGCATCTTTGACTTTCACGCAGTTTACAGTGACGCGCCCCGCCCGGACTGCTTTTTTGAGTTCACTCCGGGTTCCGGCGCCCATTTCCGACAGATATTTATCCAGCCTCATCCCGACCCTCAGATCTTAAACCGGTAGCCCACACCCCAGATCGTCTCAATGTACTGCGGTTTGGATGTGTTGAACTCGATCTTTTCCCGGATCTTCTTAATGTGAACAGTAACCGTAGCTATATCGCCGACGCTCTCCATATTCCATATTTTGGCAAAGAGTTCCTCCTTGCTGAATACATGGTTGGGGTTCTCCGCAAGGAAAGTAAGCAGATCGAACTCCTTAGTGGTAAAGTTCTTCTCCTCCCCGTTGACCCATACTCGTCTTGCGGTCTTGTCGATCTTGAGACCGCGGATCTCGATGATGTCATTCGTCTTCTGGCCGGCGCCGACGAGTCTCTCATAGCGCGCCATGTGCGCTTTTACACGGGCCACTAATTCGCTGGGACTGAAAGGTTTGGTGATATAGTCGTCCGCGCCAAGGCCCAGGCCGCGGATCTTGTCAATGTCGTCCTTCTTCGCCGACACCATGAGGATGGGCACATTCTTCTCCTCGCGGATCTTCCTGCAGACCTCAAAGCCGTCCATCCCGGGCAGCATCAGGTCCAGAATGATCAGGTCAAAGTCCTCCCTGAGGGCCGTCTGAAGGCCCTTATCCCCTCTGTTCTCTATTTTGACATCAAAGCCGCTCAGTTCCAGATAGTCCTTCTCCAGATCGGCGATGGCAACTTCATCTTCAATGATCAGAATCTTGCTCATATTTCTCATACCTCCACTGATTGCATCCTGCCCGGAGTTCCCTTCGGGCTTATACTCATATCTCTTCCACGTAGTCGTCCATATCATCGGTCTCGTGATACTTGCGGATCACAAAATGCACGCAGGTCCCCTCTCCTTCCCGGCTCGTAGCCCATACATAGCCGCCGTGGTCCTCGATCACCTTTCTCACGATGGACAGGCCGATCCCGCTGCCGCCCTGGGCGCTGCTGCGCGATTCATCCGTCCTGTAGAACCTGTCGAATATATTGGGAAGGTCCTTCGCGGCAATACCCATGCCGTTGTCCTCGATCTCAATTCTGACGGAATCATGCTCGTCCAGGATCCGTATATCGATCTTCCCTTCTGTCTTGTCCATATATTTTACACTATTCCCGACAATATTGTTGATAACTTTTTTGAGCTGCTCGGGATCTGCCACGATCGTCGTGTCCGGAGCGACCATATTGCTGTAGTTGAGCGTGATCCCCCGGGACTCCATATCCATGCCGAGTTCTTCCACACAATCGCCAAAATAGTCCGCGACATTGATCTTGTGGAAATTATACGGGACTTTGTTGTTGTCGATCTGCGAATAAAGCGTCAGCTCGTTGATCAGCGTGTTCATGTCGTTCGCTTTACTGTAGATCGTTCGCAGATACCGCTCTCTCTTCTCCGGTGTGTTGGCCACGCCGTCGATCAGCCCCTCCACATATCCTTTAATAGATGTGATCGGGGTCTTGAGGTCATGGGTTATGTTCGTGATCAGCTCGCGGTTCTGCCGCTCCCTCTCGAGTTTCTCTTCCGCGTTCTCCTTGAGCCGCAGCCTCATCTCCTCATAGTTGTTGTACAGGCTGCCGATCTCCCCTTCCTCGCTGGTCTGGAGCCGGTAATCCAGGTTGCCGTCGCGAATGTTGTTCATGGCAACGTTAAGCTTGCCTATGGGGTCGAAGAAATTTCCCTCCAGCCATCTGGTCAGCAGGATCGCCGTAAACAAAAGGATCAGGACCATGGCGATGAACATCTCTCCGAGGAACTTTCTCGAGACCAGCGCCACTGCCCTTGTGATAATGAAGAGACTGCCCTCCGAGCCGTCTTCAAAGGTAAAATCCAGTTGCTTGACCATCTTGGCCATGCTGTCAATATAAAATCCGGTTCCCTCATTCTGCTGGGCATGGCTGTACGCCGGCAAGACCTGAAAATCCTTGGCCGCCGCCTCCTCATTCCCTGTATAGTAGAGATCTCCGTCCTTTCTGACAATAATATAGGAATTGCTGACGCTGACCCGCTCCGAGAGGGACTGCAGATAACCGGGGTCCTCCACCAGCGAAGGGTCTTCGTCCAGATCCGATTGTATTTTCTCATAAGTACTGTCCAGCAGTTCACTATACTGCCTGTAGTCATCCGTCAGGGATGTATAGTCCTGATATGAAACCGCGCTTTCTCCGCTGTCTCCGCGCGCCATGAAATTTCCGATCACGATAAAGGACAGAATAAACAGGATTACCGGCAGAACGAGCACTATTGAAAAAGCTATGATAAGTCTCCGCCTGAAAGTCATATAGATGCCTCCCGCGCCGCAGTGCGGCGTAATACAAACAGGTGTGCAGCACACCACTTTATATTATCTCATACTCTCCCGGAAAACGCCATGGTGCCCTTGCGAAGCTTCCCCACCGGTGTCATAATGACATCAGTTTCTATGATCAGCTAATGGAGGTCCTTATGGAAAAAATCACAAGTTTTACGATCAATCACATCGACCTGGAGCCCGGCGTATATGTCTCCCGCAAGGACCGTTACGGAAATGCTGTGATCACGACCTTTGACCTGCGGATGACTGCCCCCAACAGGGAGCCGGTCATGAACACCGCTGAAATGCACACGATCGAGCATCTTGGCGCCACATTTCTCAGAAATCACCCCGTATTCGCGGACAAGACCGTTTATTTCGGCCCCATGGGCTGCCGCACAGGCTTCTACATGCTTCTTGCAGGCGATTATTCCTCCCGGGAGATCGCGCCTCTGGTGACGGAAATGTTCGAGTTTATCCGCGATTTCCGCGGGGAGATCCCCGGAGCCGCCCCCAGAGACTGCGGCAACTGGCAAGACCAGAATCTCGGCATGGCCAACTGGCTCGCTGACCGGTATCTGACCCGAACGCTCATCGGCATAGATGAGAAGCATCTTGTATATCCGGAGTAAATAGTGATGTCCGGCTTGGACACTGAGTCAAAAAAGCGCGGGCGGCCGTCTCCCCTTTATCTTCAGGGGCCGCGGTCGTCCGCGTATCATTTTTGTTCCTTCTGGTGTTCTTCCGGCTTTCCGGGGCGATCAGAAAGATCTCACCATATGCTCCACAAGGGAAGCGCAGTGTTCAGCTGCCTGGGCTTCAAAAGCCTCGTAGGACATCTCCGTGCTCTCGTCAGCCTTGTCGGAGATCGCCCTGACGATCACAAAGGGAATCTTGTTGATATAAGCCGCCTGCGCGATGGCTGCTCCTTCCATCTCTGTGCACAGACCGCCGAACACTTTCTTGATCCGGTCCTTTGTGCCCCTGTCGCAGATGAACTGGTCGCCGCTGACAACGCGTCCTTCAAACACACCGATTTCGGGAGCAGCCTCTCTGCACGCCTTCACAGCCGCCACCCTCAGCACCGGGTCAGCCGGGAACGCAAGCGTATCCAGCTGAGGCACCTGTCCCGGCTCGTATCCGAGTCCGGTCACATCCATGTCATGGTACATTGCGTCGATAGAAACCACGATATCTCCGATATCGATCTCTTCCTCCAGAGAACCTGCGACGCCGGTATTGATCACATGCGTGATCCCGAACAGATCGCTCAGTATCTGCACACACAGACCCGCGCTGACCTTGCCGATCCCGCAGCGGACCACTACCGCTTCCGTCCGACCGATCCGCCCCTCATAAAAATGCATTCCGGCTCTCTGCGACTCCTTCGCTCCGTCCATGCACCTCACAAGACGCGCCACTTCAACTTCCATTGCTCCGATTATTCCAATCTTCACTCGTTTTCCTCTCTTTCCGCCTTTTCCCGTCCGCATACACAGTGATCCCCAGCCCTGTCAGGGACAGGAGGATTCCCGCTGCAAGCCCCGGTGTCCTGTACTGCATTGTAATATGATTTTCTCCGGGCACAAGAGAAATTTCCGTAAGACTCCCCTCAAAAGCACCGATTTCTGTTTTTTGGCCATTCAGTACGGCAGTCCAGCCCTTCGAAGCCGGAACGCTAAGGAGCAGTTTCTGCCCTTCTTCGGCATTCACGGTGCAGCTGATCCTGCCGTTTCGGACCTCCAGGTCTTTCACAGCCGCTGCCTTCTGCCGGATCTTCAAGGTTAATTGCGCCAGGCGGCCGAGATCCAGTGCTCGGAACTGCTCATCCCGAAGCTCCATCTCTCCTGCCGTCTCCAGCGTGACCGCCGCCGTATCCGCGTTTTCCGCTGCGGGTATATAGAATACTGACGGTGACAGCCATCCGCCATAGCCATAGCTCCAGCCTTCCGCCACAGTCAGTCTGCCCTGTTCCTGCGCGTCGTCCCACCACTGCGGGTCGTCAAAAGACACCTCGGCCGTCCAGGGAAGATTTCCATACAGGCAGTATCTTCTCCCCTCGCTATCGGGAAGCGCAAGCTTCCACTCTGTAATTCCCTTACCGTGAGTCTCTTCAGCGCTGACGGGCATCCACAGTCCGGCTTCCTCTCCGGAGATCCTCGTAAAGAGATCCTCTGTGTAAGCAAAGGGATCGCCATCGGCCGGCTCTTTTGTCTCTTTACTGCTCTCTTCCACGATCATCGCAATCGGCAGCGCATATGGATTTCTGTAAACGGCCTTTCCATTTCGCGCCGCAATCTCCGGCACCTCTTCGAGGCCGGGGATCCCATAAGGGGACAGCACATACCTTACGCCCAGCAGCGAATCCGCCGGAAGAAAGGATGTATTTACAATATTAAAACTCTCGTACTCTTTCCTGTATCCCAGTCTGTCCAGAAAATCCAGTTGTATATTCTCAGGACAGGATGTGTACCCGCTGATCGACGGGTATCCATATGCCATCGCGTCGAGATAGGCGCCTGTCAGGTTGTCAATGTTGGTGATCCTTGTCGCCGTCTGTGAGATTCTGTAGAAATCCGCCCCATCCAGTGCACTAAGAGCGTTGATCTGCGCCTGCTGCTCCCTGCTGTAGGAAGCGTACTCTTCTGCCGTATCTGTGTGATAGATCTTCAGCATTGTCCCGGTTTCCAGAAAGGCCTCCCACAGCCCCAAGACCGCCAGAAGAACCGCCAGGATCCGTCTGCGTCTGTCGATGACCTTTCGGCTGTTCAGGATCCGCAGAGCCTTATCAGGCGCGTATCGATACCCCATAAGCACTGTCATGGCAGTCAGCATCAGCAGCGCTATCCTAGTACTTCCGCTTCCGCCCGAGGACCAGATCCGCCGGGAGGCCAGTACCAGAAGAAGACAGGTTCCTCCTGCCTTAGGTATGACGGACCACTCCGTAAAGTCCCGGAACCCTTTTCCGGCCGGCAGCGAGCCCGCCCAATAAGCCGCGCAGTACAATATTACAAAGCATCCGAGATATCCGAACCTGTACCAATAACTCGTATTGCGCATAAAGAGGGAGAAAACATAGAACAATGGCTTCCAGAAACAGGCCATCCAGGCTGTGAAGCCCGGCACGAGCACCGCCAGTTTCTCCCTTTTACGGATTTTCTCCGAGAAGAAATAAGCCGCTGTTCCAAATGCTGCCGGCGTTCCGCAGAAAAACGACGCCCTGCTTATATCGCTCATCTCCCCGATCCTATAGCTTCTGATTACAGAGAACGGATTTCCCCTGAAACCCGCGGAAAGGCTGTACGCAGTCGGATTCCAGCTTCCTGCTTTCCCCTGACGCAGGGCGATCACGTTGGGAAGAAAGAGAACCGCAGCCAGCAAAAGACCTGTTCCCATCCCGAGGAGGTACCTTCCGGCGCACTTCGCAGGCCCGATCCTTCTTCGTCTATCCTGCTTCGCGGATCCCTTTTCCCGAAGCAGTTCATAGAGAAACCATACTGTGCTGAACAGATAATTGATCCCTCCGGTATACCAGTTCACAAGGACGGACGCCGCTGCGGGCACCGCCAGCTCCGCCAGGGCGAATCTGCGCGAATGCGCCGCGCTGTGTATGCCCATGACAATAAAAGGGAGCAATATGACGCCATCCAGCCACATCACATTGCTCCCCTGTGCCAGCGTATACTGCATCAGGCCAAAACCCACAGACAGAAGGAGCGTCATGTCTCTTGAAACCCTCTGCCTGAACCTGCGCCCGATCATCCATGCGAAGGACGCGGATGCCGCACTGAGTTTCACCGTGATCAGCACTTCCAGAAAGAGATTCATCTGGTCCTTAGGAAACAGAAGTACCAGCAGGTTAAAGGGCGAAGCCAGATAATAAGCCCAGATCGCCGCGGCTCCGCCTCCCAGTGTGTTTGAAAAAGTATAAACAGCACTGTTTTGTCCCGTCAGCACATCCCTGTAATATGCAAAGAGATCCAGATACTGCAGTTTGGCGTCTGTCACCGCGGGTGTGTTGATTCCAAAGGGCACGTACTCTCCCCGCAGCATAACGATCCAGAAGATTGCTGCTGTCAGCAGTGCTGCCAGCAGCGGATCCTGCAGGTGCCGGGAGAAGGCCCGGCCCCTCCGGTCTTTATTTGGCTCGCTTAATCTCGTCTCCAAGCGCCCTCAACTCCTCATTATCTTCAAAGACAAGGATCGTGTAATCTCCGCACTCCAGTTTCTGCGGGTTCAAAGTATAAAACTCCTCACAGACGTCCTCCGGCGGCGTAGGGTCAATCCAAGGATTATCGGGATCATCTCCGTGATCTTTGATCCACTGCTCCCTGCTCTTTTCATCGTTCTCGGCATAATTTTTGAGAAGTACGAAGCACTTTCCGGGGTGCGTCGCGGGATCATACCACCTGTCGTTGAGAAGCCAGTGTCTGTAATCGGAGGGATTGTAGGCCTTTCTCTTTCCGTTCTCTGCGTCGTAATCCCTGGTAGGCAGGACTATGACTTTGCCGCTGGACAGAACCGAGTTAACACTGGCGTTCCAGAAGGAAGCGTATCCGTAGTGCAGATCATGTTCATCCAGGAAACTGACCAGCTCTTCGCTGGGATCCACACCGATCTTATCCTTGTAATGTCCCCAGAAATACACATGGCAGAAAGCGCAGTACATCACAATAAGAAGGCCTGCGCAGACAGCCGTCAGCCGTTCCCTCTTTTTCATATACTCGGAGAGAAGCAGCGCAAACAACAGGATATCATCGAGATAGATCGACAGTAGATACCTTGGCGCCCACTGATTGCAGGCAATGAAGACTCCCGCCACAAGCAGATTGCTCACCCAGCTGTAAATGATCAGGAATCTTGTGAATCTGTTTCCGTGCTTGTTGTAGCGGACCAGCGCAACTGCAGGAATCACAAACACCAGTACCAGTGCCGCGAAGTAGTTCACAAACTTCGACAGTCCGGGGAAGGAAAGGAAGACTGCGCCTTCCACGTTTCCGAAGATCATGGTCAGGTTGTTCACGAACTGACCGATGGAGTGCCACAGACCTGTATATTTGTCCATCTTCAGGTAGGAGCCCTTGCTCTCATCCCAATACATCACAGAAAGCCTGTGATAGCACAGGTATCCCGCAACGACAACAACCATGATCAGGATGACCGTGATCATACAGCGCCTGCTTCTTAGGACCTGTGAAAGCTTCTGATCATATTCCAAAAAATAGAAGATCAGGATAGCTGCGGCCAGGGGAAGGGTAAGGATCATATCCTGCCTCATGCTTCCCAGAAGCGGGAAGAACAGCACCACAGCGAGCAGAGCTTCAAGAAAGACCTTATATCCTTTCTTGTCCTTCTCGTCCAACAGAATGATCCTGTGCATGATTCCCAGCGCCATGACAATATCAAAAAAGATCGTGACATAAGCGCCCTGGAAAAACAGCATGTCCGTAGTTTCGTTTGCGACATCCGCTGTCTGATAGGGGTTCATAAGGAGCATACAGGTAATGACTGCCGCCATCAGATTTCTGTCCTTTTTGGGCATGAAACAGTAAAACACCGCGAGGATCAGGATCATCCACATGACGATGACCATGATCTCCCTCGCCAGCATCCAGTCCTTCACGACCTTCAGGATCGGGATCAGCAGCAGGTTCGGGGACCTGACAAATAACACTGTGCTGTAACTCATCCCGGGAGGGAACAGTTTCCCGCTCCTTATCTGTTCCAAGGCCAGCTGCACATAGAAAGCACTGTCCGAATGAAAAAAAGCCTTAGTGAAAAGGAAAATGATCCCGCACACACTGGCAAACAGCCCGATCATGCATACCGAGAGAAGTCTCTCGCCGAAGATGCCGGGACCTGTCTTACCCACAGTTTTCACCGCCGTTTTCTTTTTCTTGTCTATAGATTTCTTTGATACTGATTCCTTACTCATTTATGATCCCACACTCCCTGTTTTTTAAAATACATAGCGTTTCTGAATCTGATAATTCACGAAAAACAGGATCGTATCCACTACCACCTTCAGAACAACTTCGTGCGTATTCGGGAATATATATATGGCCAATGTGACCAATAACGCGCTGCATCCCATCTGTGCAGCTGCCAATACCAGATATTTCCCCGCCGATACCAGTTTCTTCTCATTGCTCCTGAATACAAAGACATAATTAACAATATAATTATACGTTGCCGATATGATTCTTGCCAGCACAGTTGCGGCCGCTGCATATAAATCCGGGTTCCAGCTCTTCAGCAGCATGCAGAAGATCGTGAACAGCGCTATGTCGATCGCAAATGACGACAGCGCCGCAACTACATATTTGAAAAACTTTTCAAACAATATTTTATAAATCTTGATCGAGTCCAAAAAGGGGTTAAAGTGTGTTTGATGATTTTCCTTTGAATCGTATATAGTCTCAATAGGAACTTCAACTATGTTGCATTTATTTACCGTTTCAAGAAGCATACGGGTTTCAAACTCAAAACGCTCGCCGTCTACAGTAAGCAATTCCTCCATAAACTTTCTCGGAATACCCCTGAGACCGGTCTGTGTGTCGCTGACACTGAGCCCCGATACTATCTTCATTACCTTTAATGTGAGTGTATTGCCGAATCTGCTCTTCCAGGGCACATCTTCTTCGTCAAAACATCTTACACCGAGTATCAGTGAATCCGGATGTTCCTTCAGGCTCTCACTTACTGTTTCTATACACTCCTTTGTATGCTGACCATCTGAATCAGCCGTTACCGCTCCGATCGCATCAGGAATATTATCCAGCACATATTGAAAAGCCGTTTTCAGTGCTCTGCCTTTTCCTTTATTTACATCGTGCTTTAGCACTATCCCTTTGCTGCCAAGGCTTTTTCTGACCCGGTCGAATATTTCCTTGTAGTTCTCGCCACTTCCATCATCTACAACAACTACGTAAACGTCTTCTGTCACAAGTGTTGACAGAAGTTCCGTTAATCTTTCATCCGGCTCATAGGAAGGTATTATGATTGGTATTACCATAACTAGTTATTTCCTTAAATATAATCTCATCATATATGGCAGGGTAATATAAATACTAATTATATCATATTGAACAAAAAGAAGACCTCGTAAGTGCCTTCTATAAAGCACATCCGAGGTCTTTTAAATGAGCGATGGGGGGATCGAACCCCCGACAACTTGATTAAAAGTCAAGTGCTCTACCGACTGAGCTAATCGCCCGCACATTATCAAAATTAACTATTATATGAAAAATGCCCAGAACCGGAATCGAACCAGTGACACGAGGATTTTCAGTCCTCTGCTCTACCAACTGAGCTATCTGGGCGAAATAGCGGGAGTAGGATTTGAACCTACGACCTTCGGGTTATGAGCCCGACGAGCTTCCAGACTGCTCCACCCCGCGGCATCGAGAGCACCTATCATAGCGCTCAGTATATATAACAATCCATTAACTGGATCATTGAATGGATGGGGGTGGATTCGAACCACCGAAGTCACTGACAACAGATTTACAGTCTGCCCCCTTTGGCCGCTCGGGAACCCATCCATATAAGCCGATGATCGGACTCGAACCGATAACCTGCTGATTACAAATCAGCTGCTCTGCCAATTGAGCCACATCGGCAAGCTCTTCACATCATTTGTGTAAAACTTTAGAAAATAACTGGGGCCTACAGGGCTCGAACCTGTGACCCCCTGCTTGTAAGGCAGGTGCTCTCCCAGCTGAGCTAAGACCCCAATTTTTCAAAGCAAGAGCAGCCTTTAAAGCTGCTCCAGCGACCCTGATCGGGCTCGAACCGACGACCTCCGCCGTGACAGGGCGGCGTGCTAACCAACTGTACCACAGGGCCAAATATGATATCGACACATGACGTATTATACTTATTGCAAAACCATTTGTCAATACCTTCAAAACTGAACACCGAAGGAACTTTCCGTTCCTCCCAAGAACTTAAGGATAAGCTTCCGACCGATTAGTACGTGTCAGCTGAATGCATTACTG
>CACZJD010000002.1 GCA_902781325.1 uncultured Lachnospiraceae bacterium | reverse complement strand
CAGCGCTGGTACGAGATCAAGGTCTTTGAGAGAGACGAGAAGATCGGCGATCAGATCACCTATGATAAAGCAGCCGCAGAGAAGATCATCAAAGCAGCTGAAGAGAAGATGGAGGATGATTCCGAGAGCATCATCACCAATGAGAGATATGAGTTTATCACAGGTCTTCTTGAAGGCAGTTATGAGAAGAAGAATGCGGGAAATATGACGATCTCCGATAAGATCGACCGTGTTGTCACCAACAGGTGGCTTGCGATTCCTATTTTCCTGTTGGTTATGTGGGTCGTCTATTTCCTTGCAATCAATACGATCGGTACCATGGGTACAGACTGGGTCAATGATGTTCTGTTCGGAGAGATCGTTCCCGGAGCAGTGGGCGGATTCCTTGAGAGTATTGGTACAGCAGATTGGCTTCAGGGCCTGATCCTCGACGGTATCGTCGCCGGTGTGGGAGCTGTCCTCGGTTTCCTGCCTCAGATGATCGTTCTGTTCATCTGCCTGGCCTTCCTTGAGGGCTGCGGTTACATGGCAAGAATCGCTTTCATCATGGACCGTATCTTCAGAAGATTCGGTCTGTCCGGAAAGTCCTTCATTCCTATGATGGTAGGTACAGGCTGCGGAGTTCCCGGCGTTGAGAATGAGAGAGACCGCCGCATGACGATCATGACCACAACTTTCATTCCCTGCGGAGCCAAGCTTCCCATCATCGGTCTGATTGCGGGCGCTCTGTTCGGAAACAGCGCGCTGATCGGCTGGAGTGCATACGTCGTAGGTATCGCGGCTATCGTAATTTCCGGTATTATCCTCAAGAAGACTAAGATGTTCGCAGGTGACCCTGCTCCCTTCGTAATGGAGCTGCCCGCATACCACATTCCCACATTTTCAAGTGTGTTCCACAGTGTCTGGGAGAGAGCATCCTCCTTTGTCAAAAAAGCGGGAACTGTCATTCTTCTGGCAACTATTCTGGTATGGTTTATGTCCAGCTTCGGTTTCTATGAGGGCGCTTTCCAGATGCTTCCCGAGGAAGACTTTATGGAGCACTCCATCCTTGCAGCACTGGGCAATACAGTCGCATGGATCTTCGCACCTCTGGGGTGGGGTTCCTGGAAGCCCGCAGTGGCAGCAGTCACAGGCCTGATCGCTAAGGAAAACGTCGTAGGTACCTTCGGTATTCTCTACAAGTACGGCGAAGTCTCCGAGATGGGCGAAGAGATCTGGGCTAACCTTCAGGCAGAGATGTCTGCGCTGGCAGGCTACAGCTTCCTGGTATTTAACCTCCTGTGCGCGCCTTGCTTTGCGGCAATCGGTGCTATCAAGAGAGAAATGAACAACGCCAAGTGGACATGGTATCGGTTATCAGTGCGGTTTCGCTTATCTGGCATCCTTGTGCATCTATCAGATCGGCAGCGCTGTTACCGGCAATATGAACATTATTGGCCTGATCGTATCCCTGGTAGTCATTGGCGGAACTCTCTATATGCTGTTCAAGCCTTATAAAGAGTCCACGACGCTGAAGGCTGACGCGGCAAAGATCTGAAAATAGTAAGTAAATGTATAGAAAGCATGCTAAAATACTGCCAAGGCAGTATTTTGGCATGTTTTGAAAAGGTAAGGTGAGAGCATGGAATGGCTTTCTGCTAATATGGGCACGATCGTGGTCAGTCTGATCCTGATCGCCATCGTGATCTGGGATATTAAGAAAATTATAAGCGACAGAAAGAAGGGCGTTAAGTCCTGCGGCATGAACTGCCCGGGCTGCACCGGAAGCTGTTCGAATACGGAGATTCCTGAGAGATTCAGGGCAAAAAAAGGAAAAAAGAATTAGAATGAATGCAAGTACACTGATAGTTCTTCTTATTGTCATCGTTATTGCTGCTTTTGCGATGAGGAGCAGTATCGGACATTTTAAAGGAGAAGGAGGATGCTGCGGAGGCGGTGAGACTATTCTTCCGGATGAAAAGGAACTGGCCGGAACCAAGATCGGTGAGAAGACGGTACATATCGAGGGAATGCACTGCGAGAACTGCAAGAACCGTGTGGAGCGGGCGATCAACCGAATAGACGGCGCAGTGGGAAAGGTTAATCTGAAGAAAAACATTGCGGTTGTTTCTTTTGAAAGAGAAGTATCGGATGAAGAGATCAGAAAAGCCGTTGAAGAGCAGGATTACAAGGTTCTCTCTATTGAATGAGCGGATATAAAAAAGAAGTCGCCGGGCGGTGACTTCTTTTTTGTCTTCGAATCTGTCAGGGAAGCTCATATCCGTGATCTGAGAGGGGACTGAGCGTATTCTCCGCGAGATCATAGTAGTAGAAATGCTGCTCCTCGATCTCTTTATTGGGATCGGCAGGATCCGGGATCTCGGTGATCAGCTTCATGAAAATAGCTGTGACAGCAGCGCTGTCGTCAGTCTCAAATCCCTGCATTTCTGTTTCCTTTAAAATGCCGGGGAGACCGAGATTCCCGTAGAGTCTTGCGACATTGGTGCTGAGCGTGATTCCGTCGATTTCAAGAGATTTCAGGGCTTCTTTGCTGGTGATGATCTCGCATGTGCTCTTCCTGCAGGCGAGAGTCTCGAGATTATAGTCATCGCCGAGCAGGGAGTGTTCTTCGTACCAGCATATCGTGCACTGGGGAACACTTTCAGAAGAACCCACATAAGTGCGGACTATGAACTGCTTGCCTTTCTCAGTTCGTTTGCTGTAATCCTTTCGGATCTTATCGACTTCCTTATTCAGTTTGTCCAGTTCCTTCTGATAATCCTCATTTTGGGATAAAAACCTCGGGAACACCGTATCGGAAGTTGAAACATCCGAACCGTCAGGAGTCTCGAGTTCAATGCGGACATCCGCGGGAGCCTTTTGGGCGCAGCCCGCTGTCATCATCGCAAAGATCAGGATCAGGAGAGGGAACAGAAATTGTTTTCTAAGAATCCTCATAAATTGAAATCCTTTCTTTCAATGAGATTATATCAGAATACCAATTATTATTCAGCACCCCGTAAAAATGTGATAGAATGAAAGACGATTTTATATTTCAGACAAAAGAGGTATCAGATGAGGCTTAGAAATATTCCGGGAGCAAGAGAAACGATCGCTGAGAGTCAGTGGATCGTGCAGGACCCGGCGTCATGCAAAGGAAAGTGGAAAGAGAGATTCGGAAACGACCATCCGGTCCATTTGGAAATAGGAACAGGAAAAGGAAAGTTTATCAATCAGCTGGCAGCGGAGAATCCTGATATCAATTATGTCGGGATCGAGAAGTACTCAAGTGTTCTGATAAGAGCTTTGGACAAATTGGATGAGTCGCAGATCGGGAATCTTTTGTTTATCAGAGGAGATGCGGAACTGATCTGTGAATATTTTGGCGAAGGAGAAGTGGAAAAGATCTATCTTAACTTCTCTGATCCCTGGCCCAAGGACAGGCACGCCAAGAGAAGGCTTCCCAGCAAGGAATACCTGCGCAGGTTCGCGCAGATCCTGACAGAGGACGGCACGATCGAGTTTAAGACGGACAACAGGGCGCTATTCGATTTTGCCGTGGATGAAGTGGAAGCGGGCGGTTTCAAAATACTGCAGATCACGTACGATCTTCACAGTGACCCGGTCATGAGTGTAGGTAATATCATGACGGAATACGAGGAGAGATTTTCTGCCAAGGGAAATCCCATCTGCAAATATATACTGGGAAGGAAAGGATAGTATGAAAAGATTCGGAGAAAGATTTCTCGTAAGTTTACTCTGCGGCTTTTTGATCTTCTCTATGTGCCCGGTTTCTGTATGGGCAGCGGAGGAGACAGAAGAAGTAGATTATTACGCGGAAGCGGAAGAGCGCAAGAGTGAAGAGATCCAGAGCAACAGCATCACGAGCTGGCCACAGGGTCCGGCGATCGGTGCGGAAGGCGCTATATTGATGGAAGCGGATACCGGTACCGTGCTCTACGCCAAGAATATTCATGAACATCTCTATCCGGCGAGTATTACGAAGCTTCTGACAGGACTTCTGGCCTATGAAAAGCTTTCGATGGACGATATGGTCGAGTTTTCGGAGACCGCCGTTTTCAGTATCGAATTCGGAAGTTCCAGTATCGGGATCGACCCCGGCGAGGCTCTGACTGTTGAGCAGAGTCTTTACGCTCTCATGGTCGCGTCCGCCAACGAAGTGGCGGCAGGCCTTGCGGAGAAAATGGGAGGATCCCTTGATAAGTTCCCGGATATGATGAACAGCCGCGCCGAGAGTCTGGGATGTACAGATTCGCACTTCACGAATGCTCATGGCCTCTTTAACGAGGAGCATTACACCAGTGCTTACGACATGGCTTTGATTGCCAGGGAATATTTCTCCCACGAAGAGCTTGCCAAAATAGCGAATGCCCCTACCTATTACATGGCAGCGTCTGACAGACAGCCCGAGGAATTCACTCTCTTCAACAAGCATAAACTGATCAACGGAGAAATTGAGTATGAAGGTATTCTCGGCGGCAAAACAGGTTTTGTCGAAATGGCGAGACAGACTCTCGTGACCTGTGCCGAGAGAAACGGCATGAAACTCATCTGTGTGATCCTCAGGGAGGAATCTCCGGACCAATTTAACGACACAGTAGAACTTTTTGACTACGGTTTTAACAACTTCCAGAAGCTGAAGATCACAGATTACGAGAAGAAGTACACGATCAACAATCCCGGCTTTATGAGGCTCGGAAAGGATATTTACGGCAACAATTCCATTCCTTTCACGGTTTCCGGAGACGGGTATGTGTGTATTCCCAAGGAGGTCTCTTTTGACAGCCTTACTTCCGAGGTCAAATATGACGATACAAAAGCGGAAGAAGTGGTTAAGACGTCTGTAGAACAGGCGGAAGCCGGCTCTACGGGACCTTCCGCCAGTGACAAAGTCATCGGGACGATCCATTATTCAGTCGGAGACTGGCCGGTCGGAAAGACGAATATCCTCTTCACGGGAGATCTTTCCTCCGATACGGCGGACAGCGCCGAGGGATCAACGAACGGTATGACCGGATCGGCTTCCGGGGAGCCTGTGCAATACGGAACAGCGCACTATTCAGAAAATAAGAGCTTTGTCGATGGGATCAAGTACTTCTTCAAGGGGATCTTCCACAGCGGAGCAAACGGAACCATGTATCTGGATGTGCCTGCGCTTCTGTTCCTGATCATCATCGCGTCGGCAATCCTGATCGTAGTGATCTTCATTTTCTCCTATATCAGGTATCTGAATAACAGGAGGAGAAGAAAGAGACGCAGAAGGAAGAAAAAGAAACAAGAATAATAAAAAACCGGCACAGTGGTGAAAATCACCTCTGTGCCGGTTTTTTTTGCCGATCATTGTTTCGTTCGGATCACTTCTTTACTTCATTTTCGGAAGCGACCAGGAACGCCGCGCCGTACTGCTCACGCAGCTTCGGTTTCTCAATCTTGCCTGTGGGATTCCTGGGAACCTCAGCGAAGATGATCTTGCGGGGTCTCTTGTAGCGGGGAAGCTTCTTGCAGTAGTCGTTGACGTCCTGCTCGGTGCATGTGAAACCTTCCTTGTTGATGGGCTCGAAGGTGTGAAGGAAGTCTTCGATCTGTACAGGATAGAGGTTCTCGCCGCCGGAGATGATGACGTCTTTCTTGCGGTCTACAAGGAAAATAAAGCCGTCTTCGTCCTGGATCGCCATATCACCGGTGTAGAGCCATCTGTCGTCGTCCAGGACCTCTTTGGTGGCTTCAGGGTTGTTGTAATAGCATACCATGACGCCGGGACCCTTGACAGCGAGTTCTCCGACATCGCCGGGAGCCACGTCCTGCCTGTTCTCGTCGACGATCCTGCATTCCCACATGTATCCGGGCTTACCGATGGCGCCGACCTTGTGGATGTTCTCAACACCCAGGTGGACACAGCCGGGTCCGAGGGATTCGGACAGACCGTAGTTGGTGTCATACTGGTGATTGGGGAAGTAATCCATCCAGTGCTTGATCATTGACGGAGGAACGGGCTGCGCTCCGATGTGCATCAGGCGCCACTGATCCAGGCAGTAATCCTCTTTTTTGACGCTGCCGTTGTCGAGGGAATCCAGAATATCCTGAGCCCACGGGCCGGAGACGAGGCTTCCGAACCAGTGCATCTTGGCACCTGTGTGATACAGGGGCGGGATGCAGAGGAAGCAGTCGTCTTTCTGCTGTCCGTGGTGTTTCTGCTCCATGATCGCCGCGTGCATGATTCCCGCATGTGTGTGAAGGATCGCCTTGGGGAATCCTGTTGTGCCGGAGGAGAAGTAGATTGCGCCGTAATCCTCGTCAGTAACTTCTACGTCAGGAGCAATACTGGAATAGTTTGCTGTCTGGGAGACGAAATCCTCTGCAAAGGAAGGGCATCCGGGTCCATCGTACAGAAGGAGTCTTCTGCGGGAGATACTGTCTGCGATCTCCTCGACACGGCCGATGAATTCAGGGCCGAAGATCAGGACGTCCGCTTCCGCGAGTTTTACGCAGTACTCGATCTCATCCGCGCTGTAACGGAAGTTGAGGGGAACTGCGATTGCGCCGGTCTTGAGGATGCCAAAATAGATCGGCAGCCAGTCCAGACAGTTCATAAGCAGGATCGCGACCTTGTCGCCCTTGACGATCCCGCGGGCGATCAGCATGTTTGCCACGCGGTTGGCTTTCTCGTTGAACACCGCCCATGTGATCTCCTGGCGGCTTGCAACTTCGTGAAGGGGCTGGATCAATTCATATTCTTTCCAGGTTGTGAGTCTCGGGACCTTGATGTCCGGATTCAGCTCCACGAGAGCCACATCATTGGGCCACTGTTCTGCGTTTCTTTCCAAAAATTGTGTAATAGGCATTAGTAAGTCCTCCTTGTACTTTGGCAAGTTAAAGTGTAACGCTTTTATGTATGAAAGTCAACCTGCCTTAATAATTTCTGAGGGAAGCGGACTCTGCCTCTTCGGAATCTTCCACTTTGCGGATAACAGCCTGATAGGAATAGTTCGCTTTGACTTTAACTGTAATTGTGTCGCCCGTTTTGTGGTGCTGCAGCGCCTTTCCAAGGGGAGATTCTACGCTGATCAGTCCCTTAAGGCTGTTCTGTCTCATGGTACTGACTATTGTATAGACTTCTTCGACATCATCTTCCGGAATATAGAGAGTGACCTTTTTATTGATGCCCGCCTCATTTTCTGCTGTGTCATCTTCGATGATCTTCGCGGTCTTTATCATTCTCTCGAGAAAGCGGATCCTGCTCTCATTCTGATTTTTGGCTCTCTTTGCCACGTGATACTCGAAGTTCTCGCTGAGGTCGCCCTGGGCTCTGGTCTCTTTGACTTCTTCAAGGAGTTTGGGGCGCTCCACGAGCTTGCGGCGGTCGATCTCAGCCTGCATTTCTTCTATGTCTTTACGTGTCAGTTCGTTATTCATAGTCTTAAGTATCCTTTCGTATCCGGCAGGTCTCAGTATTTTGCCGGATACAAGCAATGATACTACAATCCTTCACAATCTTGCAAAGACATTTGTAACGCTTTATAATTTACTTTAATTCATTACCCTGGGACAAGGCGCGCAGCGACTCTGTACGCCATAGTCCCGAATGCGAAGCTTTCGGGACGTGGGTGCTGAATAGTTGTTTTATGGAGGTAAAGAATGAATTTCAAAAATACCAAGGTCAAGAGGATCGCGGCATGTGTAATTGCCGGCATTCTGGTATTGGCAATGATCGCGCCGCTGCTTGCAGCAATGTCCTGACGGAAGGCACTCATTTTCCGGAGGGACGGTAAATAACTATATAAATGAGACTTAGAGACGGGAAGGCCGGTGAGAATACTCTTGACCGGTCAGTATTTAAGAGAATATCCGGAGCGGGCTGCAAAGGAGACAGGATCACGATGAGTGCGGATCCGGTGACCCTGAAGGTCTCGCAAATCGGAGAACTGGCAGTCTATGCAGCAGTGAACGCACTTTGTGCTGAGAAGATCCGGCCGGAAAGTTTCCGCCCGGTAATCCTGCTTCCCCCGGGGAGCGAAGAGGAGAGCCTTCGCTGGATCATGGATCAGATATGCAGGGTATGTGCCGCTGAAGGTCTTGTGATCGAGGGAGGTCACACTGAGGTTACATCTGCAGTGGTCAGGCCTGTCGTGATCGGCAGCTGCACAGGCAGCCCCATGGAGCGGGGCAGCACAGACCCGGAGCAGGACAGTGGCCAGATCGTTATGACGAAATGGGCCGGAATGGAAGGCAGCTGTATTCTGGCAGAGGATAGAGAGGAGCTTCGGCAAGTCTTTCCGGAGACGATCCTGATGCGAATGAGAGCACTTCGGAATTACCTGAGTGTTCGCAGAGAGGCGCTGATCTGTGCCGGGGAAGGCGCGGAGTATCTCACAGATCTGTCGGAAGGAGGCATATACTCGGCGCTCTGGAGGCTTTCCGTGAAGACCCGGTGCGGCTTTGTCGTAGATACGCCTGCGATCCCGATGCTGCAGGAGACAATTGAATTTGCCAATCATTATGATATAGATCCTTACAAAATGAGGTCCGCCGGAAGCCTTCTGGCAGTGACGAAGGACGCCGGGAGCCTGATCGGGAAACTCGAAGAAAGCGGGATCCCTGCCGTCAGGATCGGGGAGCTCACGAAGGACCATGATAAAATACTCAGAAACGATGAGGAGATCCGCTACCTGGATCTTCCGCAGCCGGATGAACTGCTCAGGATCATGCAGTGAAGCATCCGGTATCGGAACAGAATTTGGAGGAAAGATCCATGAATATGCTTGAAGAAAAGGTACTTGGAATCATAGAGAAGAACAGCCGCGTCTCCACGAGAGAGATGGCTGTTGTACTTGGAACAGAGGAGATCGATGTGATCAACGCCCTTCAGAATATGGAGGACGCTGGGATCATCTGCGGTTATCACACAATGATCGACTGGGATAAGACGGATATCGACAAGGTGACCGCTCTTATCGAAGTGCGCGTCACACCTCAGAGAGGGAAGGGTTTCGATGATATTGCAGAGAGAATCTATAAGTATCCGGAAGTAAACTCCGTATATCTGATCTCCGGCGGCTACGACCTTCTGGTTACCCTGGAAGGGAAATCTCTGAAGGAAGTGTCCAGATTCGTCTCCAGCAAGCTTTCCACCCTTGATACCGTGATCAGCACAGCCACACACTTTATCCTCAAGAAATATAAGGATCACGGAACGATCATGACCAGGAAGTATGAAGATCAGAGAGAGATCATTACCCCCTGAACAATTATCCGGAGATAGTCAAAATATTGATTCAGGAAAGAGGTAAATGAATGAGTAAACAGGAAAAACTGCTGGCGGAGAAGACCGTTGGTCTTAAGCCGTCAGGCATTCGTCGATTTTTTGACCTTGTCAGCGAGATGAAGGACGCGATCTCCCTGGGCGTGGGCGAACCGGACTTTGATACGCCGTGGCACATCAGGGATGAGGGCATTTACTCGCTGGAGAAGGGCCGCACTTTCTACACCTCCAACTCCGGACTTAAGGAGCTCAGGGAGGAGATCGCGGCGTATATGAAGAGGACTCAGGGTATCACATACGATCCCATTGGTGAAATCCTGATCACGGTGGGCGGTTCGGAGGCTATTGACCTGATGTTCCGTGCCATGATCAATGAGGGCGATGAAGTGCTGATCCCTCAGCCTTCTTATGTCTCTTATGAGCCATGCACCATTCTGGCAGACGGAAAGCCGGTGATCATACCGCTTAAAAATGAGAATGAATTCAGGCTTAAACCCGAAGAACTCAGGGCTGCGATCACACCCAGATCCAAGATCCTGGTGCTTCCTTATCCCAACAATCCAACGGGAGCGGTCATGGAGAAGGAAGACCTGGAGGCAATCGCGGACATTATCATCGAAAATGACCTGTATGTCCTTTCTGATGAGATCTACGGGGAACTGACCTATTCAGGAAGTCACGTCTCGATCGCTTCTCTCCCCGGCATGAAGGAGAGAACAGTGCTTGTTAACGGCTTCTCCAAGGCCTATGCTATGACCGGCTGGAGAATGGGTTATGCCTGCGGTCCGAAGGAGATCCTGGCACAGATGACCAAGATCCACCAATACGCGATCATGTGCGCTCCTACCACCAGCCAGTACGCGGCGATCGAAGCCCTGCGCAACGGCGACGACGACGTGGCCCAGATGCGCGAATCCTACAACCAGAGGCGCCGCTTCGTCATGCACAAGCTCGAGGGAATGGGACTTCCGTGCTTTGAGCCCCAGGGAGCTTTCTACGTTTTCCCCTGCATCAAGGAATTCGGCATGAGCAGTGAGGATTTTGCCGAGCAGCTTCTCAAAGAAGAAAAAGTGGCTATCGTTCCCGGAACTGCTTTCGGTGACAGCGGGGAGGGGTATCTGAGAATATCCTACGCTTATTCTATTGAGAACCTGAGGGAGGCACTGGGAAGACTTTCCAAATTTGTGAAGAAACTGAGGGAGAATAACTCCGGAAAGAAGTAAGATAAACAATGCACATTGTACTGCATGAGCCGGAAATACCCGGCAATACCGGCAATATCGGGCGTTCCTGTGTGGTCACGGGAACGTCCCTTCATCTGATCGAACCCCTTGGGTTTGAGATTACAGAAAAGCAGATCCGCCGCTCGGGACTGGATTACTGGAAGGATCTGGATGTTCATACATACGCGGATTACGAGGATTTTCTGGCCCGAAATCCCGGCGCCAGAATATGGTATGCCACCACAAAGGCGCATCAGACTTATACGGATGTGTCTTTCGGTCCCGATGATTACATCATGTTCGGGAAGGAGAGCGCAGGCATCCCTGAGGAAATTCTGGTGGAAAATGAAGAAACCTGTATCCGCATTCCGATGCTGGAGGGATACAGGAGTCTGAATCTGAGTAATTCGGTTGCGATCGTGCTCTATGAAGCTCTGCGGCAGCAGGATTTCAAGTCCCTTGAGAGGGACGGGGAGCTTCACAGACTTCACTGGAAGAGTGAATAGCCGGCAGGTTTACTCGGTATCCTCCTCTTCCAGCTCGTCGTTGAGATCCGATCTCTTGAGTGTGAAGGTAAACTTGCTGCCGACACCCTCTGTACTGACAAGACTGATATTTTCGCCGTGAGCTCTGATGATCTCCCGGACTATGGACAGGCCAAGGCCTGTCCCTTTTTTGTCTTTGCCGCGGGACAGGTCGGTCTTGTAAAAGCGCTCCCAGATCTGGTTCTGATCCTCTTTGGGAATTCCGATGCCGCTGTCCTTGACACTGACGAAGACTTTGCCTTTCTTTTCCGTGGTCTCGATCTCGATCTCCGAGTAGTAGTTGCTGAATTTGATAGCGTTGTCGATGAGATTGTAGAGAACCTGCTGAATTTTGTCCATGTCGGCATGGACGTAGAGGACATCGCCAGACAGGATCAGGCGGATCCGGATGTTCTTGCTGCGGCAGACCTGTTCGAAGGAAGCGCTTACTTTACGGATAACATCGTTGATGTCCCAGTCCGTCATCTGAAGGAGCATGCCCTTTGTGTTGAGGTTGTTGAGGGCCAGAAGGCTGTTGGTCAGCTTGGTCAGACGTTCGGTCTCGTTAAGGACAACGCCGATATAGTGCTGGTGCATCTCGGGAGGGATCGTCCCGTCCTGCATGGCTTCCAAAAAGCCCCGGATGGAGGTCAGGGGAGAGCGGAAGTCATGGGAGACATTGGCAATGAACTTCTTTTGGTCATCCTCGGAGGAGGCCACGGTCCTGGCCATGTAGCCCAGAGAGGCCGCAAGGTAGCCCATTTCATCGTCGCCTTCCACATTCAGTTCGTAGTGCATATTTCCTGCGGCGTACTGCTCTGTCGCGGCAATGATCTTTCTCAGGGGACGGTAGACGATCTCCGTGAAGAAGATCAGGATGATGATGGACAAAAACAGAATCACGATGAGCATCAGATAGGAGATGTTCAGCATATTGTTCGCGTCTTCATCGATCTTGGAGGCAGCGGTGTGGATGATCACATAGCCCCTCGTCTTATAATTGTTGATGATGGGAGCGATCACACTGAGTTTCTCCTCGTCGAAGGAGTCGAAAAATGTGCCTCTTGTGTAGTAATTCTTCTGCGTGACGGTGGGATCAAAGCCCTCCACAATGATCTCCTGTTCGGGATCCGGCGCGTCGGCAGAATTGACGACCATTCGGCCTGAAGGGTTGATGATCCAGATCTCCGCGTCCATAAAGTAGGAGAGGGCCTCCATCTGTTTCTGAACCGCCTCGAGGGAGATCTCGGAATTGTACAGATCCGCCGCATAGGTGTCCGCGATCCGGGTGGCTTCCTGATACATGTTCCGGGAAGTCTGCCTCTGGCAGTACTCGTAAGTCAGCCTGGAGACAAAGGTAGCCACTGTCACAAAGCCGAAGAAAGCAAACAGAGCATAGGCCAATATGAACTTTAGATAGATTGTTTTTCTCATATTATGCCTGCTTCCGCCTCAGTCCCTATTTTGCCCTCGGATTGGTCTCAAACTTGTAGCCGATGCCCCAGATTGTAGAGATCTTCCAACCTTCATGGTCGTGGATCTTCTCGCGGATCCTTTTGATATGCACGTCGACTGTGCGGGTATCCCCCACATACTCATAGCCCCAGATCTGGTCCAGAAGCTGCTCTCTGGTAAAGACGCGGTTGGGACTCGCGGCGAGGCAGTAGAGAAGTTCCAGTTCCTTGGGGGGCATGTCGATCTGCTCTCCCGTATATGTGACGGAGTAGTTGGTGAGATTGATCGTCAGATCGGGATAACTCACCGTCTTATCACCAGAACCGGCAGTTTCCGCAGCCGGCTTTTTGTTGTAGCGGCGAAGAACAGCCTTGACTCTTGCCACGAGCTCCTTGGAATCGAAGGGCTTCTGCATATAATCGTCGGCTCCCATCTCAAGACCGAGAACTTTGTCGAAGATCTCGCCCTTAGCGGAGAGCATGATGATCGGCGTATCCTTGCCGGAGCGGACCTCGCGGCAGACCTGGTAGCCGTCCATGCCCGGAAGCATGAGGTCGAGCAGGATCAGATCGGGCTCGAAGCTCTCTACGGCGGCAATAGCCGCTTCGATTCCTTCATCAGATAGAGACTGATGAGCTCAGCGATATTGGAATCGTCGTCGACGATCAGGATTTTCTGTCTGGCAGCAGCCATAGGTATTGTCCCCCTGTTTCAAAATATAGAATTTCCGTCCGTTATTACTGCAGTTCGACGATGGTGACGCCTGCATCGCCTTCACCGAAATCGCCGAGCCGGTATTTTTTGATCCACTTCTGTCTGCGCAGGTAGTTGTGGACCGCTTTGCGAAGAGCTCCTGTTCCCTTGCCGTGTACAATGCGGACACTGGAGAGATGGGACATTCTCGCGTCGTCGAGATATTTGTCCAGCTCATTAATGGCTTCGTCTGTGGTCATGCCCAGAAGATTTAATTCCGGGGAGATGGACTGGTTTCTGGAAAAATCAAGATTTCTCTGCTTATTGCCCGCTCCGCCGGCATTTTCGAAAGCTTTCTTCATGCTGCTTCGGGAATTGCTCTTAACGGGATTGCCGTATGCGTCCTCTTCGATCAAACTGAGGTCGCTGAGCGCCGCTTTGGAATTCATGATACCGCAGCGCACGGACACCTTGCCGTTGGAGTCCGGAAGGGCAGTCACAACGCCGGTCAGTCCCATGGAGATCACGCGGACCTTGTCGCCCACATGAAGATCGGAAGCCTTGAGCTTTCCTGTAACCTGCTCCTCCGGCTTGCGGCTGAGCTTCTCATTCTTCTTGGAGACCTGCTCGCGCAGAGAAGATCTGGCCCGCTCCATGGCCGCCATATCGCCGCCGCGTCCGCTCTTTCTCATCTCGGAGATCGCCGCGTCAGCCTTCTTCTTGGCATCTGCCAGAATGTCTCTGGCCTCCTCGTTGGCTTTCTCGAGGATCTTGTCCCGGCGCTCGTCCATGAGCTTCTCTTTATTCCGGATCTTCTTCTGTTCTTTCTCTATAGATTCTCTGAGAGCAGAGATCTCTTCCTGCTCTCTCTGTATCCGGATCCGTTTCTCTTCCAGATCGGCCAGGATGTCTTCCATGTTCTGGGTCTCCTGACTGAGCTGCTCCCGGGCCGCTTCAATGATGTTTTCGGGAAGTCCCAGTTTCTTAGAGATCGCGAAAGCGTTGGATTTGCCGGGCACACCTATGAGCAGCCGGTATGTGGGCTGCAGTGTCTCCACATTGAACTCACAGCTGGCGTTTGTGACGCCGGGCGTGTTCATGGCATAGACCTTGAGTTCACTGTAGTGAGTTGTAGCTACGGCGCGGATCCCCCGCTCATGCAGATAGTTCAAAATAGAGATAGCCAGCGCAGCTCCCTCTGTCGGGTCGGTTCCCGCACCTAGTTCGTCGAACAGGCACAGGCTGCTCTCATCCACATCTTTGAGAATATCTACGATGGTGGTCATATGGGAGGAGAAAGTGGACAGGCTCTGCTCAATACTCTGCTCATCGCCGATATCGGCGTACACTTCACTAAAGAGCGCGATCTCACTGCGGTCGCCGGCGGGAATATGAAGTCCCGCCATACCCATCAGTTCAAACAGGCCGATGGTCTTTAAAGTGACAGTTTTGCCGCCAGTGTTGGGACCTGTGATGACGATCAGGTCGTAATCATCTCCGAGCTCCAGATCGATAGGCACGACTTTCTTCTTGTCAATAAGGGGATGTCTTCCCTTGTTGATCTTAATGTATCTTCGGTTGTTGAGAAGGGGCATTGTGGCATTCTGTTCCATCGCCAGCTTGGCCTTGGCAAAGATGAAATCCAGTTTCGTCATATTCGCCGCGTTATCTCTGAGGGCCATGAGGTTGTCCGCCGCTTCCGCGGAGAGAGAAGCCAGCACCTTCTCTGCCTCCTGCTTCTCCTGCAGCGTCAGTTCGCGGATCTGATTGTTGAGATTGACGATGGCAGCGGGCTCTATGAAAAGAGTGGAACCGCTGGCACTCTGGTCATGGACAATGCCCTGTACCTGATTCTTATATTCGGACTTGATGGGAATGCAGTAGCGGTTTCCGCGCATGGTGACAACGCTGTCCTGAAGGTAGGGCGCCAGCGTAACATTTACCATTTTATTGAGCTGTTGGTGGATCCTTCCGCTCGCTTCACGGATCTCCCGGCGGACTCTTCGAAGACCCGGACTCGCTTCGTCCGCGATCTCGTCTTCGGAGAGAATGCAGCGGAGGATCTCTCTGGAGAGGCTCTTTAAGGGATAGAGGCAGTCGAAGAGATCAAAGAGAATGTTGTCTTCAGGTCTGATCTGCTCATTGCTCCCGAGGGCGGAAACTCCCCTTCCGCCGGATTCCGTTGTCCCGTATTCCTGCACGCGCCCTACATTGTCCAGAAAGGAAGCCAGATGGAGCAGTTCCGCTGCCGTCAGTGTGCTTCCGATGGAGAGCGCACCAAATGTATAGCCGAAATCCCTGTTGGAGCCGAAATTCACATTTCCCTTCCGGATCAGAAGCTGCAGCGCGGCGTCCGTCTCCTCCTGGGCAAGACGGATATCCGCCAGGTTATCCATGGGCCTTAATTCTCTGCAAAGTGCCTTGGCAGGCGCGGAATTTGCATTATCTGTCAGCTTTTCGATGATCTTATTGAATTCAACAATATGTAAAACTTTATCATTCATGGAAATCGTGATTCTCCCGGCTTATGTTAGTGATCGATTTTTCCACAGGTTTACTCATGGGGATAGTATAGCACATCTGCGACGGTTCTTTTCAATTTCCTGCGGTCGGGGTATACTTTAGAAAATATATGAACAGCAGTAAGGACTTTAGTATGAGTAATGAACATCCCGACCTAAAAGAAAACATGCAGGACAAACTGCAGGAAATAAAGCAAACCACGGAAAAGGAAAGCGCTTCCAATCCTAAAGAACAGGATTCCGATATAGGATTTCTGCAGGAAGAGATCAAAAAGCGCCCCCGCAACAGAAAGAAAATGATGCGTCAGATGATGACGATCGCCATTATGGCGGCAGTTTTCGGAGCGGTGGCCTGCCTGTTCTTCCTGCTTTTGGAGCCGATCTTCACCCGGATGCTGTATCCGGAGGAAGCCGTGACAGGTGTTACATATCCGGAGGAGACCGAGACCGAAGAACTTACGCCCGAGGAGATGCTGGTCAATGAGGAGGAAAAGGCCGCGACAGAGGAACAGGAGAGGATCCGCGAAGAGGTCGAGCGCATTCTGCGGGACAAAGACCGTGGAGCAAGAGCTTTCGGAAATCTTTACGGTGCGCTGCGCTCTGTAGCACTTGACTCGCTCTATTATCTTGTTGACGTATCAGAGATCTCGTCTGATACGGACTGGTTCAACGATCCTTATGAGACCAGAGGCACGGTTTCCGGGATCATAATTGCCAAAGCCGACTCGGAAGCGCAGATCCTGGTATATTCACCGGGCATTAACGCCGCGCAGACTATCCAGGTAACCTTTTATGACGGCTCCTCTGCGGAGGGATCGATCCGCTCCTATGACAGCGTATCAGGCATTGCAGTGCTCAGTGTCAGTCTGGAGGGCGTGCGTTCGGAAATAAAGGAAAGACTCAGAGCGGCAGAGCTGGGATCCTCCGCGCCTTCCGTGGTGCTGGGCAGACCTGTGATCGCTGTGGGAAGGCCTACAGGAAACAGCGGAAGCTTCGTTTACGGGGCGGTTACCTCAGAGGCTGCGAATCTTCCGATACAGGATTCAGGATTCAGGCAGCTTACAACAGATATTTACGGAAGCAAAAATGCGTCCGGCGTGCTGATCGATCCGGAAGGACTTGTGGTAGGGATCATCGACTCCGTGCACGGCAGACCCGATATGCCTAATATTCTCTGCTCCATCGGCATAACAGAGACCAAACAATTGATAGAAAAATTATCTGCGGGGGGCAAAAAAGCGTATCTTGGTGTACAATGTACAGATGTGCCGAATGATGTGCGCTCCAGAATGGATATTCCGGACGGAGTTTATCTGAGCGGAGTGACAGACGATTCTCCGGCAATGAACGCCGGTCTCCAGAAAGGCGATGTGATCACCTACATCGGCGAGGAGGAGGTGCATTCAAGCGTGACGATCTCCCGAATTCTTCTTGAGAATGAACCGGGAACGGAGATTTCCATTACCCTTCTGCGTCCGAGCGGAGAGGGTTACACGGAAATGGAACTGAGCGTCACACTGGAGTGATATAAAGCCGGCGCAAGTCATAATAAAAATCATAATTTAGAAACGAGGAATAATCAGGAATGCGATACATTCAGGAACTTCACGAGGGAAGCAGCGTCAAGGACATCTATCTGTGCAAGAAGAGAATGTCGCTTGTCACCAAGAACGGCAAAAATTACGAGAGTCTGACTCTTCAGGACAAGACCGGCGTCATCGACGCCAAGATCTGGGATCCCAACAGTATGGGGATCGGCGAGTTCGAGGAACTGGACTATGTGGACATCGCCGGAGACGTGGTATCTTTCCAGGGACATCTTCAGCTCAATATCAAAAGAGCGCGCAAATGCCAGGAGGGAGAATATAACCCGGCGGATTACGTGCCGGTCTCTGACAAGAACATCGACGATATGATGGGTGCCATCGGAAAATACATCGACAGTGTGGGGAATGAGTATCTGCGGCAGCTTCTCAAAGCATTTTTTGTAGAGGATAAAGAGTTTATCGAGGACTTCCGCATGTCCTCCGCGGCCAAGAGCGTGCACCACAGTTTCGTCGGCGGCCTTGCGGAGCACACACTCGGCGTCACGAACCTGTGCCATTTCTTCTGCAGAAATTATCCTTATCTGAACAGAGACCTGCTGATCGCGGTGGCTCTTCTTCACGATATCGGCAAGACCAAAGAACTCTCCAAATTCCCCCGCAACGACTACACGGAGGAGGGGCAGTTTATCGGCCACATCATCATCGGCGTGCAGATGATCGACGAGAAGCTCAGAGAGATCCCGGGCTTTCCTGTTCTGCTCGCTAATGAGGTCCGCCACTGTATTTTGGCACATCACGGGGAACTTGAATACGGATCTCCCAAGAAGCCGGCCATTGCGGAAGCGCTGGCGCTGAATTTTGCCGACAACACGGACGCGAAGCTGGAGATCTTCAAGGAGACGCTGGCAGCGGGCCAGAGCGACGCGGGCTGGATCGGATACCAGAACCTTCTGGAGTCCAATATCAGGAGAACCGAGTTATGAAAAAAAACAAAGTTTCCGAGTATCGGAAGGGTCAGGAGATCAAGGTCCGCATAATCGATATCGGAATGAGAGGCGAAGGGATCGGCAAACTGGAGGACGGATATACCGTCTTTATCAAGGACGCTGTGGTCGGAGATCATGTCCGGGCGAGCATCATGAAAGCCAACAAGTCTTATGCCTATGCGCATCTCGACCAGATTTTACAGGCTTCACCCCACAGGGTGGAGCCTCTTTGCCCTGTCGCGAGGCAGTGCGGAGGGTGCCAGCTGCAGGCGCTCTCCTATGAGCAGGAGCTTGTCTATAAGCAGAACAAGGTGCGCGCGGACCTGATCCGAATCGGCGGCTTTCCGGAGGAAGAGATCGACGCGGTAATGGAGCCGATCGTGGGAATGCAGGACAATCCGACTGGTCCCTGGAGATACCGCAACAAAGCGCAGGTGCCGGTGGGAAAGAACTCTGCGGGAAGGATTGTGGCAGGTTTTTATGCCGGCAGAACCCACTCCATCATACCGATGACAGACTGCATGCTCGGGCATGAGATCAATAAGGATATCATTGACCGCGTGCTGACCTATATGGAGATCCACAAAGTGCCTCCCTATGATGAAGAGACCGGCAAAGGATTGATCAGGCATATCCTGATCCGCAGCGGGAAATTCAGCGGGCAGATTATGGTATGCATTGTGGCGAATGGGGACAGCCTGCCCTACGAGTCGGATCTTGTGGAACATCTTCAAAATATACCGGGAATGACGTCGATCGTTCTCAATGTGAATAAAGAACGCACGAATGTGATCCTCGGGCGGAAACTTCGGACACTGTGGGGAAGGGATGAGATCGAGGATACACTGCATGTGTATGACGTTTACGAGGACGGAAACTTTGTACCCGCTGCGGAAGCCGTCACATTCCGAATCTCCCCGCTTTCTTTCTACCAGGTAAATCCGGAACAGACGCAGAAACTTTATAGTCTTGCTATGAATTATGCCCACTTGACTGGTAAAGAGACTGTCTGGGATCTCTATTGCGGAGTTGGCACGATCTCTCTGTTCATGGCGCGCAGGGCGGGAAAAGTCTGCGGCGTTGAGATCATTCCCGAAGCGATCGAGAACGCGAAGCAGAACGCGGCGCGCAACGGGATCGAGAATGCAGAGTTCTTTGTGGGGAAAGCGGAAGAAGTATTGCCGGCCTATGTGCAGGAGTGTAGGTCGGCGGGAAAGGAGCCGGATATCGACGTGATCTGTGTGGATCCTCCGCGCAAGGGATGTGACTCGAAGTGCCTGGAGACAATTTTGGAGATCAGACCGGAAAGAGTCGTATATGTCAGTTGTGATCCGGCGACACTTGCGAGGGACCTCAGGATTTTGGCAGACGGAGGGTATGAGCTCAGGAAGGTGCGGCCGGTGGATCAGTTTGGGCATACGGTGCACGTCGAGACCGTCTGTCTACTAACACATAATATGGTATCAACGGAATGATATGACCACAAGATATAGGAAATAAACCGTTTTTCGAGCTTTGAAGAGAGTTTCCGTCACCTGGAAGAGAATGTCTGCCGGGTGATGGAAACTCTTTTTTATTGTCTGCTCAAACATATCCACGGCGCGGCGGAAACAGGGTTGTGGCTACGATTTTACTATTCGGGCAAACGAGTCAACGATTTTACTATTTTGCGGAAACGAGTCAATGATTTTACTATTTGGGTGGGTCGAGGAAATGAAACTACTATGCAAAGAAGGATGTGATTCATGGTAAGCTCATGTGTGTTATGGTCAGAAAAGTAGCCAGCTATCATACCCACTACTTTTACGTGCTATTATAATAAGTTAGAAGCTGTTAAAATATTATTTAGGCTTATGCTAACTACTTATGTAGCAAAACGAAGGTTTATAAATCAAAATTGAAAAGTTTAAGTTACAAAAGGATAGGAAAATCACCATTCAATGTTGGAGTCATGCCAAGAACATAATTGAAAGGGATTGGCTAATCAATAATTGGCGAAAGGATTACCAGTCATGCTTCCAGAGGAAAGAGCAAGAGTAAAAATAGATAAACAGCTGATCAGCGCTGGCTGGGATGTTGTATCAAGAGATGAGTATGTTCCTCAAAGCGCGTCTGCCGTGAAAGAAGCACTTATGCAGGGCAACACGGAGAGCGATTATCTGCTTTTTGTGGAGGATAAAGCCATTGCTGTTGTTGAAGCTAAGCGTGAAGAAAATCCACTGGGCGAGGATGTGCAGCAGCAAGCAGAGGACTATGCCTGCAATCCACAGAGCTGGTACGGGGTATGGTACCCGAGTCAGATTCCGCTGGTGTACCTCGCAAATGGCAGAAAAATATACTTTAAAAACATGCTTCAACCGGACAGCGATTATATTGAACTATCAGAAATGCATTCGCCAAAAAGAATGTTGCAGCTAATCGGTCAAGTTTCCGAATATGGTGCGCTGCCTCGTCTGGATAGGCGTGGTTTGCGCGATTGTCAGTATCGAGCGGAAACCAATTTTGAGAAATCCATCAAAGCCGGTACAAAAAAGAGTCTAGCTGTGTTGGCGACAGGCTCCGGTAAGACATATCTTGCGTGCCTTGCCAGCTATAGACTCTTAAACTATACTCCAGCTCGAAAAATCCTATTCCTCGTCGACAGAAATAACCTGGCGCGACAGACAGAAAGTGAATTCAGCACCTTCGACCGCACAGAAGACCAGCAGGAGATGAGTTCACTTTATGAGATCAAGCGGCTGAAAAAAGAAAATGATATAAAAGCGGATATAGTAATCTCCACGATACAGAAGCTCTTTGCCGTTCTAACCGGGATGACGCTTCCCAGTGACGATGATGAAGACGCAGAGGATGAAAAGAATACTGAGGATGAAGAAAAGGAAGATGCCAAGGTTATACAGCTTGGTGATAATCTAAAACTTCCGCCCGATTATTTTCAGCTTATTATTGTGGATGAATGCCACCGCTCCATATACGGAAAATGGCGTGCTGTTCTGGACTATTTCTCCGAAGCCCATGTGCTTGGACTTACTGCGACACCAACGCCGGAGGCCTATGCATTCTTCAACAATAACATCATTGAAGAATATACCTATGATGATTCTGTGGTGGATGGTGTCAACGTTCCTCACCGTATATACAGAATCAAGACAAAAGTCACAGAACATGGCGGAGCAATAAAGACAGGGTCAAAAGTAAAAGAAATATCTCGGAGAACCGGAGTAGAGACGAACTATAAAGCACCTGAGCGCGTTGATTATGATCAGCATGCCCTTGATCGCTCTGTTGTTAATCCGGATCAGATCAGAGAGGTGCTGGAAGCCTATAAGAAATCTATATACGAAGACCTTTATCCTGACCGGGAAAAAAAATGGGAGTATATTCCGAAAACACTTATTTTTGCCAAGGATGATTATCACGCTACACAGATCGTTAATATCGCAAAGCAGGTGTTTGGTGAAGAATTCGAGGATGGTACTGTCCCAGAGCACTTTGTCCAAAAGATCACTTATACGGCAGAGGATTCCAACGGCCTCATCCGTGACCTGCGGACTGAAAAGGATTTCCGTATTGCCGTTACCGTAACACTTGTGGCGACGGGTACCGATGTAAAACCGCTGGAAGTTGTTCTTTTCATGAAGGACGTTCATTCCGAGGTACTTTATACGCAGATGAAGGGACGTGGATGTCGTGTTATAGAGGACGATCGGTTACGTGAAGTGACTCCAAATGCCAATACCAAGGAATGCTATTATATCGTCGATGCGGTTGGTGTTACAGAGCATGAGAAGTATATTCCAAGACCAGTCATTGGGCCAGGACCAGGTAAGAGAGTACTTTCGTTAGAAGTACTGTTGGAACATCTTGCACATAATGAACTAAGTGATGATAATCTATGGCTACTCCGGGATTATTGCGCCACTATAAATCGCAGATATGAAAATAACGCGTTGTTTGGTAGGCACCTTGATTATTTTATTACAAATTATGGGTTTGCACCGAGGACGATTGCAGGAAATATTCAGACGGCGACAGACGAGGGGCTTCTGATCGAGTGCCCGTATCTCGACCCATCCCATGACAATTCCAGACGGATGGCCTTGATCTATAGTCTGATCAGCAACATTCCTGCCCGGAAAAAACTGCTTGAGATGCAGCGCGGCTATGTTTTAACAACGGAAGACGATCCAGATGAATTGATCTACGCCGGGTTCTCCAAGGAAACGGCAAAGTCATACATTGAGAATTTTGAGAAGTATTTGGAGGATAACAAGGACAGCATCGAAGCACTGCGTATCATCTATAATTCCGAGGATGCGATTATTACACATAACATGCTTACCGAGCTGCGGGATCGGCTTCTGTCCGAAAGCCGCCAGTACGGAGTCTATCAGATATGGAAAAACTACAAAGTATTGGATGAAACTGGGGACGTGGAGGAGTTGGATGTCAAGACAAATGTAAATGCATTGACGAACCTGATACAGATCGCGCGCTTTGCATATGGCAAGAACCAGAAACTCACCAGTCTCATCAAGGGCTACGCTCAACGGTTCAGTCTCTATTGTGGTCAGGCACAGCGTGTTCTGACGGATGACCAGAAGGAAATCATGCGGCAGATTGCGGAATTCGTCATCAACGACGGAGCAATCAACGTAATGGATCTGAACGAGATCGACACCGATCTCTGGCGCAGAGGTGTGATCAGCTTCACTGCTCCTGTTCTTGCGGATGAGATGACGGCGATGTCCAGAATTCTGCTGAGAGCAGCATAAGAAGGAGTATCAATAATGGCAAACACACAGAAAACGGAATCTGTCCTTCTGTCGAAGGTATGGAATATCGCAAATGTTCTCTCTGCGGCAGGCGTTGGTTTTACGGATTACATTACGCAGCTGACGTATATACTTTTCCTTAAAATGGATGACGAGAAGGAAACAATGGGCCTGCCCAGTTATCTGCCGGAAGGCTGTAAATGGAAAGATCTTAGTGTCTTAAGCGGCACCGACCTGGTTGATAAGTATGAGGAAATACTGAAAGAGCTGTCCGAAAGTGAAGGGCTTATTGGTACGATCTTCACTAAGGCTACAAATAAGATTTATCGCCCAGTTATGCTCAAAAAGGTAATCGACATGGTGTCCGAGGACAATTGGTATATGATGGAAGGCGACCTCAAAGGTGCGATTTATGAAAAGATACTGGAGAAAAACGGTCAGGATAAAAAGAGCGGAGCCGGTCAATATTTCACGCCCAGAGCACTGATTTCAGCCATTGTGGATGTGGTCGATCCGAAAATTACCGAGACGATCGCAGATCCTTGCTGCGGCACAGCCGGGTTTCTCCTCGCTGCCTATGAGCACATGCGCACGCAGAGCAAGGATGTGGAGAAACAACGCTTCCTGAAAAACAACGCTCTCTTCGGCGCGGACAACACCGATCTCGTAGTTACGCTCGCTTCCATGAACTTGTATCTGCATGATATCGGTGTAAATAAAAGCCCGATCATCTATCAGGATTCCCTGATCGATACCTCAGACAAGCTGTATCAAGTGGTAATGACAAATCCGCCCTTTGGTACCCGCCCGCAGGGAAGCGTGGATGTATCGGCAAACCGTCCGGAATTCATCAAGACATCGGACAACCAGGTCAATTTCCTGCAGCATATCATGTCTATCGTAAAGACTGGAGGCCGTGTTGGAGTCGTTTTGCCGGACAGCGTACTTACAGACGGAGGAACCACTGCAAAAGTACGTGAGAAGTTGCTGAAGGGTTATAACCTGCATACGATCCTGCGCCTGCCCACCGGAATCTTCTACGCCAATGGCGTAAAGACGAATGTACTATTCTTTGAGAAGGGTGAACCGACCAAAGATATCTGGGTATACGATTATCGGACTGGCGTTAAGCACACGATGTCAACGAAACCCATGACCAGAGAACATTTGCAGGAATTTGTAGATTGTTACTGCTCTGGGCATATAGAAGACCGCAAGGAAACTTTTGACATAGAGACAAATCCCAACGGTAGGTGGCGTAGATTTTCTGAGGAGAATGTAAAGGGCCGAGAAGACCTGAACTTCAAGTGGCTGGATTTCACAGAAGAGGATGATCGCTCAGTTGCTGACATTCTTGATGAAATGCAGGATGAGGCAGATGGGGTCAGTGCTTCGGTAGCGCAGCTGAAAGAACTGCTCGGAGGAATTGAGATTTGATTGATACACAGGCTATAAGAAACAAAATTCTCGATCTTGCCTTACGAGGACAGTTAACAGAGCAGTTGCCGGAGGATGGTACAGCGGAGGAATTGTATCAGCAGATACAGGAAGAGAAGCGGGCGCTTATTGAGGTAGGTAAGATTAAGAAGGAAAAGCCCCTACCGGAGAATACAGAGAGTGAAAGCCCATTCGAGATTCCCAAGAACTGGAAATGGGTGAAACTTGGGAATATCACTACGAAAATAACATCTGGAAGCACTCCAACAGGTGGAAGAAAGTCGAATGTGTATGTAGAAAGTGGGTTCCCTCTATTTCGAGAGCAGAACATATATGATGACGGAATCCATCAGGCAGGCATGGTATTTATCACCGAAGAGCTGCTGAAAACAAGGAAAAATAGCACTGTGCTTGCAAAGGATATTCTGCTGAATATTACTGGGGGATCAATCGGAAGATGTGCCCTTGTTCCTGATAGCTTTGACAGGGGAAGCATTAACCAGCACATTCTGATTATTAGAGCAGTTGACCCTGAGACAAGGTTTTATCTCCATATGCTTATCTGTAGTCCGTATATACAAAGCTATATTAAAAATAAAGCTGTTGGTGATAAAGATGGATTTAGTGGAGGAAGGTGTAAGAAAATCCTTGTGCCTTTACCTCCCATTGCCGAGCAGCAGCGTATTGTTGAGAAAATCGATCAGACATTTTCCGTTCTCGATACAATTGACACGCTGCAGGCGCAGTATGCCGATAATCTGACTGCGCTCAAAGCCAAGCTGATCGATGCAGCCATTCGGGGTAAACTGACGGAGCAACTGCCGGAAGATGGTACAGCAGAGGAATTGTATCAGAAGATACAGGCAGAGAAGCAGGAGCTCATCAGGGCAGGAAAGATTAAGAAAGAAAAGCCGCTGCCAGAGATTGTAGCGGATGAAATATCAATCGAGATTCCAGCGAATTGGAAGTCGTGCCGTCTCGGATCCATTATTACACTTGTATCAGGAACTGATTACAAACCAGAGGAATATAATGCTGAGATGCGAGGCACTCCGTATATAACAGGGGCAAGTAACCTCTTACCAGAGGGGGTGTTAATAAATCGGTGGACTGAAACACCTCGTTGCATTGCAAACAAGGGAGATGTTCTGCTGGTTTGCAAAGGCTCAGGATACGGAAAAGTAGCAATGTGCGATATAGAAGAAGCACATATAGCAAGACAAATCATGGCTTTAAAAAAGACAGATTTGCTCGACATGAGATATATACTCTATTACTTAGTTGCGAACTTCTCATATTTGAAAGGGAAGGGACAGGGCCTTATACCTGGAGTAGACAGGAAAAGTGTATTAAATATGATTTTTCCGCTTCCGCCACTTGCAGAGCAAAAGCGTATTACTCAAAAGATAGATGAACTATTGTCTTTGTTTGAGAAATGATATTAGGAGGCGTGATCCATGAACCAGAAAGTGCAGAGTCCGTTTCGGATATTGATGAATAAAAGTGTTTACGCAATACTGGACGGCGACACTAAATTTGAAGATTACGAATTCATCGATGACTGTTCCACGATAAAAATTGCCATGCCGTATATGAGCGGCCCCGACTTGTGCGCACTTTCCACATTGTTCGGGCTACCAATGACATACTCATGGGGAGGTGTAAACCTTAGTCGGTGGCAGTATCTTGATAATTTGTTTGACTATTGTATAAAAACAGATCGCTGCTCGGAACTGTTAGCGTATCTCTTCGGAAAACAACAGTTTTCTACTATGTTTGCTGGTCATGAGGCGAGTGCTATTGATACCGCATACACACATTTTGTTCAAACCATCATTGGGAAAATTAATGCTACATTGTATTTTGGCGGTAATGAACTCGTAGCTATAGGCGATCGTTTTATTGTTAGAAGAATCGGAGCCAAAGTCGAGGTCCAAGCGCCTAAAATAAAAAACATAGACCGTGAATATATTAGAAGTATTTCAACACGGGCGATGGCTGATGTTGACCAGAAAAACTATGACAGCGCCATTAATAAGTCACGTACATTGCTCGAAGAGGTATTCTGTTATGTGATAGAGAAAAAAGGTGATACACCATCAACTTCTGGCAATATGGGTGATTTATATAAGCAAGTTAAGAATCTGTACAACATGCATGGCGACGCTAATACAGATAAACGTATCAACACTTTGCTTTCAGGTTTGGAAAAAATAGTATCCTCAATCTCAGAAATGAGGAACAAAAATAGTGATGCCCACGGTGTGGGGGCAACAAGAATTGCTATTGATGAGCATCATGCACGACTTTTTGTTAATGCTGCAATGGCAATGTCAGACTTCATTTTGTCTGTAGAAAACAAAGCTAATGCCACAGAGCAATAAGCAAGCAGAGCTTTCAAGAATCGAAAATCTGTTCGAATTTCCTCTTGCAAATAATTACATGAAATGATACAGTAAAGTTACGCCGAAGCAAACAAATGTTCACATTTTTGGGGCGGCGTAATTTTACACTCTGCCTTACCCAAAAATGGACAAATTTGCGTAAACGCATTAGAAAGAAGGAATTATGCAGCAGAAGAACATGAGATACGGACAATTCCTCAGAGCCAAAAGGATATCGGATAGTCGGGAGTTAACGCTGAAAGATATCGCGGAGGAGTTGGGCGTTTCCGTTAGTTTTGTAAGCGACGTGGAGCAGGGAAGACGTAAACCGTATGATGAGGAGAAGACAGAAAAGCTGATCGAGTTCCTCCGGTTTTCGGAAGAGGATATCGCCCTGATGTATGATCTTGCGGCCAGGGAGAATTCCCGGATCCCTCGAGACCTTGATGACATCATGATGTACTCCGAAGCCGGCGAGATGGCGAGATTTGCGCTCCGCATGACAAAGAAGGGAGTCATCGGCGATGATGACTGGAGGCAATTCATCCATTACATTAAGGTGAAGGAGACAAAGGACAATGATTGAATTCAACTGCCCCAACAGGAAGTATGACGGTACGCCTGTTGTCTGTGATCTTGAGGTCATGGCTTATGCGGAGGCGCAGGTCGCTGAATATAAGCCGGAGCTTCTTAAAACGCCTGGAAAGATCAACGTAGTTCACTTTGTCGAGTCCTACCTGGAGGCGATGATCGATGTTCAGGACATCTACAACATCGTCCCGGGAATGGGAATCAACGGTATCACAGTCTTCAAGGACGCCATGATCCCGGTGTGTGAGGACGGGGTGACTGTGAACAAGTTCTTCCCCGCAGGTGCGATTATCATCGATTCGGGAGTGACGGAAAGAGAGGATGGATTCGGAAGGTTTACAGTTATCCATGAGGGCGGGCATTTCTGCATGCATTATCCGGCGTTCTGCGGTCAGGACATCGTGGCAGCAAGAAGCGAGATGGATAAGATCATGTGCCGGAGCAGCATGATTGAGAATGACAAGCCTGAAAACAGAAAGTGGACGGACCGGGATTTTATGGAGCATCAGGCGAACGTATACGCAGCGTCGGTCCTGATGCCGCGACCCACATTTGTCCCGTTCGTCATGGAACTCAACAGGACATATGGCGGGCATAAGGACGGAATCTTTGTGCGGCCGCCGATCGATCCCTTCTATCAGTACAGGCACTGGTACGTATTTCTTGAGGAGATCGGACAGAAGATCGCGGAAACTTATGGTGTGTCGGAGTCCGCTGCTTTTGTCCATATGAAACGGTGCGGTCTGATCAGGACCGAAGATCCGAATGAAAGACCTCTCTATATAAGAAGGGGTATTGCGGTTTAAACGGAGGAAACAGTGGTGGGGGTCGGAAAAGACAGTCAAGAAGAAGACAAAAAGGTCTTGAGAGCCATCAGAGGGATCATCCGCCGGGGCAATGATGCAGAGGTCAGGGCGGATAAGGATGGCAGGATAAAGGTGTTCGAGGTCAAAAAGCACATAGTGAAGGCAGAGTAAATGGGTACTCTGGAACGGCTAATGGGAGTCAGATGAGCATAGTCTCACTGGCTCCTTTTTCTTGGAATCTACTGATTTTTGAGGTGTCCAATAAAGAGACCAGGGCATGTATGCTAACTGCCGTAACATTTTTTGGGGATACAATAATGGTATAATTTAAGAGTGGTTATCCCCATTTAAAAAAGGACTGAAAAAGAAAGGAAAATAAATGCTGCAAAGGTTTGATGATTGTAAGGGGCGCTGGGTCTGCAGTGCTGATCCGGAAACAGGATTGGTGGAGCTTAAGTATAAACAGGTTGCTACAAGCTGCATAATAGCAATCGGGGAAGAATACAAGATACAAAGAGATGATACAGTGACTGTTCTCAAGAGAGTCAGTTTTGATGAGATTCAGTCAGAAAGCTATATAATGACTGCCTGACATCCAAAGAGCTGCTTGACGGCCAGGATGAATGTTCCAGCAAATGTTGGAGCCTTCATTCTGGCCGTTTTTTTTTATTCTTAGAGGATTTCACAAAAGGAAAACGTCAGATTCCGGCATCCCACAAGGCTACCAAATAGAAGGAAAAACGCCGCTCAGATATGTTGATTTGTTTTGCGGTACAGGTGGCATTTAAGAGGGCTTACAAAGCCGGCACTGCTCATAATCTTGCTGGGCCGGCAAGAGAACAGAGTTGCCTGACTGAAATTGCATTCAAGAGATCATGAAAAAAACTCCCATGTCGAGTGTAAAAACAGCACTTATTTGGGCGTAGGAGGGTAAGGAGATGAATTTTGAATGTTTTTCATTTTTTTCCGGAAAATTTCCTCGCAGATGGGGGAGTAAGAGTAGAAGGAGACACAGGAAAAAAGGAGATTTTTTTCTGGTGAGTTTGGAATTTCACTCCATATTTGTCGGAGTAAAGGTAAAGGAGGAAACCACTGCTGCTAAAGAAAATTCGACAATTATTTCGTCAAAATGGCGGCCTCATCTCTATTGGAAAGGGAAGAGGCGCAAACGGACATCTTTTCGGAGAAATTCTTATATATCTAAGTTAAGAAGCCTTGAGTTCTGAGTCGGACCGGCACACCAGTGCAGATCTGCCTGAGCGCTCAAGCCGCTCACACCTGATGCGTGACTACCCGAAATCCGGAAGTAGGGCTCCACTGGGAGCGCGTCAGGAACTGAATATGGATGCCAGACCTGTGGAGGGGAAGGCACTTAACCAGAAACGGAGAGCTATCGTTTAGCTCTCAGAATCCGGTCTCTTAAGTGCACCCTTCTCAGCGTCTGTTCGAGGCTCTCCGTTTCGCGACAAAAAGCGAAAGGAGAGCAAGATGGCTCGGACAAAGAAGGTTGATGCAAGTAACAGTGGTGAATTTAAACACAGATCTTATGTGGGAGAGAACGGGGAGACTCTGTACGATGCCCCGATCGAGATCAAAGACAAGGCAGACATGGCTAATTACGGGATAACTAAAAAGGACTGCATATATCTGCACTTTGGCGCCAGCGAGAAGATACGGGTGTACTTTTTCAAAACATCGAACAGGGCTTTTGCTGAGTATCAGTGGGAGCACTTCAATAACATGCACTCCAGCGGATACTACAGCACCAGATGCATGGTGCCCGGACAGCGCAAGGCATTTGTTAAATGCAAGGACACCAACAAGTGCTCGGAATGCCCTTATGGAAGGACACCGGATACCAAGCAGGCAGCGATCATCTCCCTGGACGGACTGGTAGAGGACGGATACGAACCCGAGACATGCGACTTCGTAGAGCAGCAGGCCATGGCAAAAATGGAATACGCTGCGATCCGTGCCCGTATGGATGCAGAAGATCCGCGGATCGCAAGAGCATTCGAAGCCAAGGAGCTTCTGGGGGATTCCGTCTCAAAGATCGCAGAGGATCTTGGCGTCTCAGAGCCCAGGATATATCAGCTGCTTAAGCGTGCGAAGGAGATCGGCAAATATTATAGAAACGATAGATAACTAGTTAAAGAGCAGGCTTTGCCAACGGGTGAAGCTTGCTCTATTTGGTCCATTCTTTAAGAATTACTGCATCTGTTTTTAGAATAAGCTATTTTTATCTTAAGGAATCTTTTGGTTGTCTTCCTGTATGATACAGCTATACTTCCTGCATTCACTCTGAAGATGAATTTACCATCTGCCTGCCGCGATGTTATTATCTGCGCCATAATGTTGTATGGTATATTTAATATGCACAGCAGAAAGACATACTTGATAATAAACAGAGCTACACAGAGAACTCTTTCTGTGAAATCTTAGTGTACTGAAGTGACACCATTGATTGGCAACAGCCGGTGACTGATCAATCCCGTGGTCATGCTCTTGTTATTATATTGAAGCCGATAATCATTTATATGGAGATAGATTAATGATGCAGCGTATTGAGAATTGGAGCGGAAAGATAGAGGATACAGCAATTGAATATGATGTGATCAAAACAGAGGGAGCCAACATAAATAATCCAGTGGATCAAGCCGCAACCGCTGTATTTATCGGAGAGTATGATAAGGCTGACAGAACTGACTATGTCATAGCAGCATGTTCTGGCGTATTGACTGGTCTTCTCGACTCATTTTGGGTGGGAGAATTCTCTTTGGAAGCTGCACAGCTTTGGGGAAAGTCAAATATCAACCATTTTGTTATTAAAACAGCTCAGTTTCGGGGATATAAGAAAAATGATCTTGAAGGAGCAATTAGATTCCTTGAAAAAGATGCACCAATGGCATCGGACCAGTTAACCAGTATCTGGGGTGGTGGCCTTCAGCATCATTTTAGAGATTTCGCCCATCATGCATCAGTAGTAGGACTTGTCTTTTCATTATTGACTCAGTTTACCGGCTTATCTTATGGGACTAATACGAAAGGATTGTTTGAAGTTCACGAACTCCCTGATAAATCACTGATAGGAAACTGCTTCGAGGAAAAGATATATAACGGTGTTGTTCTCTGGTTTCTGCACCTCGTTAGCGATATGGCCGGTTCCAGTAACAGTGCTGGGAAAGGAACCGGAATACCCGGTCCAATACTCTCACTTGCAAAAGAGTTATCAGTACTTCCAGGGATACAAAGTCTTTCTATTACTTACAAGGGGGAAAGTATCAGCCTGCCTTCCATGCTGTCGAAGATTTTTAATGGAACTGTATTTAAGCACTCCAGCAATAAAGATCTTAAAAGATTTGACCTTCGCACTGAACTTGGTACATACGCATTTGGGGTAAAGCAAAGCATTCCGGTAGTAATGAATCAATGCGTGATACGCGCGTTTTATTTTGTCCGGAGATTGTATATAGAAATTAACAGCAAAAAGCTCAATGGATTTGCGGACCTAAAGGAGCTGGATCCATCTCATTTTATGCCGGTTAATAATAAATGCATACTTCGGATGACAACTATAGCAACAGGCGTATTCAGCGCAGTCGACGCATCTGATGCAGCGATCAGGGCATTTTTAAAAGGTCCCTCCAGCAGAAAAGAATTTATTACCGGACTTATGCTCAGAGCAAACGTGGTCGGGATAGGTAGTTTTGCTATAGCATTAAAGAACGATATAACTGAGAAGGTAACTGACAATAATCTCATGCTGGAATCTGAGCAATATGAAACAGAGGAAGCGGTTCTATTAAAGGATAATATTGACATTGAGGTGTCAGTAGAAGTGGACAGCTCAGGGATTTACGAATACGCATTCCATCGGATGATAACGGATGTGAAGCGTACAAAAGATGGTTTTTCTCAAGCATTCGCAGCTAATAGAGAGATGCAGACAGATATCCTCAAACTTGAGGATGATGAAACAGCTCTGTTTGATACTGTTGCCAAGTGTAGCTGGCGCTCTTTGATTATCGAGACAGAAGAACTAATAATGAGGCTGTTCGCATTCTATGGCATAGATTATGTCCCTTATAAAAATGATGAAAAATATAAATACTATGTACCATTCTACAGAATGGAGAATGGGAAGAAGATCGCTTATGCATTTGCTAGAAAAATAGGGGCAGTCTCAAACTGGCAAGCGATTCTGGAAAACTGCGGTGCAGATGGGATCAAGGCGGTTGCAATGGTCGAATTAGGCGAGTATGGAGATGCTCTTATTGATTTAACCTCTAACGAGGAGAGAAAGCACGGCGCTAATATAGAACACATTACTCTACAGGATCTGTTTTCGCTTATTTCTGATAATGAATATCAAGAATACAAAAGCTATGTTAAGAAGTATAACGAAGAAATAAGAAAACTGATCGGCTATAGAACAATTGTAGTGCCGTCTGAAAGCAGCCTGGGTAAAATGAAGGCTGATATTATGAATGAGCTGAAAAGTATCAACTTCTCTTCTCTGTTGCGTAAAGACGGTATTTACGATGGCCAGGTTAAAAGAATAAACGATAATTTCTGGAGCAGAGGTTTGAGCAAAGCAGTAATCGGGAATTCTGCATTTGCAGAAAGCTTTATTAGTTCTGAATGGTATTACCAGACACATACGGTTTCAACTGCACTGGAGCAGACGGCTATCGTGGCTGGCTATTTAAAATCTGTTGAACAGTTGCTGTATTCGCTGGTGTGTTTATCAATCGGAACAGGGACCTTCATAAAAAGAAAAGGAAAAGGAAAGGCCGTTTATATAGAGTTTAGTAAAGAAAATATTGATGAGATCGACACGTCACTTGGTTCCATAGTAGGTTATGCTAGGCATTATTTACAGTTGTGGGATGTCAACAGCTATACGAAAGAGTATATAGTCAGAAAACTGGATGAGTACCGTCAGGACTATAGAAACGAGTATTTTCACAAAGACAACGTTACGAGTATTGCTGAGATAAAAGCGATAAGAAACGAAACACTGCTTATGTATTATCTTCTTCTAGGTGCAATGAAGATAACTGATTCCCAAAAAAGGCTCTTAGGAATTGAATCGGCACCGGTACTGGTATTAAAAAAACGAGGGCTAGTTTATACAGAATTTGAGAAATGGCTAGATCGGATACTTGGAGGTGATGTTTTATTATCTAAAGAAGCAGACATCTACTTTTGGGCTACTGGTTATGGAGAGAAACAGTGGAAACTATATTTTACTACAGTAAACGGATTTTCAGAAAATGGTTTCCCTGTTGAACAAGAATATCCTTATATTGGAGACGAGCTGTTCTGGAACCGGCGTGGAGTTGATAAGGCTGAAGAAGAAAACCAATTGATTGAATTAATTCGGCGATATCTAAAGGAGGGAAGATATTCTAACAACCTAAAGGTATACAGGTCGGTATCAGCAGGCTTACTTTGGAGCCATACATTAATATATCAAAGATAAATCAGTGTAGTTTAGTCTAAATATGAATATGCTGGAATTTCATTAGTTATAAGGAAAAGCGTTCCTGAATCTCAATAGCCTCTCTGCAGTTGACACAGCAGGGAGGCTTAAACTATTGCTTCTGATAGAAATTGCACTCATACCCGTCGGCCCTAAGTTCGATTCCAGGGAGCCATGGCGGCGTTCTCCCCATCTGCTCACAAACTACATCCAGAGACACGTCTGGGCTGCATTCGATGATAAGCTCATCGTGTACGTGTCCTACGATCTGACAGTAGTGAAGCGTCCTCATAGCATAAGCCAGAATGTCCCGGCTTACCGCCTGCACGATGTTCTCAACAAACTTCGGGCCGTACGATTCAATCCGGGACCATTTTTTCTGCGCATCGATTCCCATGTAGGTGACGGATTCTCCACCGAAACGGTTCTCGCCGATCCGGGGTTTTACATAAGCCAGGCGCCTTCCGGACGGCAGCGTAATGAACAGCATACCGCTCTTTACTACAAAGGTGATATCGCCTACCCGCGTCTGGCACCTTTGTTTGATCGCTTTTTTGACGGCGGCATCCACGGCCCACCAGTAGGAAGTGATGTGCGGGTTACTGCTGCGCCACATGTCTACAAGGGGCTGCAGCTCGTCCTCGGAAAGCCCCATGTCGAGGGCGCCCATGGCAGTAAGAGCGCCGATACTGCCGCCATAGCCGAGGGCAAGCTCGGCAATTTTGCCCTTTTGCCTCAGGTGGCTGTTAATGCCGTGCTTTTCAACCGGCACGCCGAACATCCTTGATGCGCTCTCGCAGTAGATGTCGCGGCCCTTGTGGAAGACCTCGGCACGCCATTTCTCGCCGGCAAGGTAGGAGAGCACGCGAGCTTCGATGGCGGAAAAGTCACTGACGATGTATTTATATCCGGGACGCGGGATGAAGGCAGTGCGGATGAGCTCCGAGAGCACGCCGGGGACAGAGTCGTACAGCATGTCCAGCATCTCATAGTCGCCGGCCTTGACTAACGCGCGTGCTTGTTCCAGATCTTCCATATGGTTTTGAGGAAGATTCTGCAGCTGAATCAGCCTGCCTGCCCACCTTCCGCTTCGGTTGGCACCGTAAAACATGAACATTCCATGGCAGCGGCCATCAGCGCAGACGGCGTTCTGCATGGCCTGATACTTGCGGACGCTGCTTTTGGCGAGTTGGAGCCGGAGGGAAAGCACCTCTGCTAGATCTTCCGGTGCTGACTTTATCATTGCGGCCACTTCTTTCTTCCCCAGGCTATCTACGTCCATTCCCTTCTTTGAAAGATAAGACTTCATCTGTACGACCGAGCCCGGATTCACGAGGCCGGTCTTTCTCTTTAACCTGACAGTCAGGTTGGTCTTTGACAACTCATCGATCCGTAGCGCCTGCGTCACCATTTCCTGATCGATCATGATGCCTCGGTCGTTAATCTCCTGGTCAAGGCAGTACTCTTCCCACACGAAATCCGGAACCGGGTAATTCTTAAGCCGCTCCTGGATTTGGAGCTCTACCAGAACATCACGCTCATTATATCGTTTGAACAGTGCCCACTTGTCTGGATCATGGTGGGGCAGGTTCCAGGTCCTGCCGCCGTTTTTCTTCGTGGGCTTGCAAGGGCAACAGAAGTACTTGATGAGGTCCTTTCCTTCTTTGAGCTTCTGCTCCTCGAAGCCGAGGACAGCGCCGACCTTCTCAAGCCCCAGGGGCAGGCCGTTGTAAGCAGCCCATACCAGGGTGCATCTCCAGGAGGACGGATCGAGGTAGTTTCGGACTGGATCGCTGGGAATGCTGTAGGTCTTAAAGTGCTGAGGATAGTACTTTCGAAGCCATACGGACAAACAGATTCTCTCAAACGCCGCATTATAGGCGGTCTTGATCACAGAATTATCAGAGAGGGCACAGATGATCTCATCCGGGACGGTATCCCCGCAGGCGAGATCATATACAGTGATGGGGCCGTGGTTTACGGATACGCCAAAAAGCAGGATTTCAAAGTCCGGTGATTCTGCGTATTTGTAGGCGCCGCACTTACTGATATCGACGCTCGATTTTGTCTCTAAATCCAAGCTGAGCGATTTTATTTCCATATTGTTTTCCTTTCAAAAAGGCGGCAGGGGGTGAGCCCTGCCGCCACGGTTTAAAGCGGGTGATTAGGACAGGAAGTCCTCGTCGTCATCATCGTCCAGATCAGCGAAGTCGTCTTCTGCGCGGCTGTGGCCACCGAGAGGCGTACCGTCCGCGAGCTTCTGGATGTTGTTCAGGCCGCAGGCAATGCCGCGGTTGCCGTTAGAGTTGAACGCATAGAAGTTGATGGACGCTCTGCCGATGATCCCGGAGTAGAGCTCCGAGGAGTCAAGGATGGGATTTCGGTCCGCGTCGACCACACCGGGCTTGGTGGTGGAGTTGGCATTTACGAAATAGCTGCCCTTATAAGCGTCGTCGCCTTTGCGCTCCTTGTCGCCATCGCGAAGCGGGGTCTTGAGGTCCTCCAGCGCCGGTACGAACTTGCTGTTTCCCTTGAGTTTGGACTGGCCTTCCTCATAGGCCGCCTGGATGGCAGCACGGATCTTGGTGATAGTTGCGGTGTCGGATTTCGGGATGATCAGCGAGACGCTGTACTTGGGGGTACCGCCGCCCATTGGGGTCTTGGGCTCATTGACGTTCAGATAAGACATAACGGTGCGCTTGCCTGTGATAACTTTTGTGGGGTTCATAACCTTACTCATAATTCTTATTCCTCCATGAAATCATTTGCTGCTGCATTAAGCTCCGGCCTTTTGTCTGTACTCGGAGCCAGCACGGGTTTTCCTTGTGGTTTGACGATGAGCCCTGACAGGAGCTCATCAAATCGCTTCTTGCCGAGCTGCCTCTGCATCGCTGTGATGCCCAGAAGCTTTTTCTCATACGGATCGTACCCGGCACTTTGTACGACCTGTGCGACTGCCACCTCATCGGTGTATTTACGGTTGCTCCGGCCTTCCACTAACTTGAAGCCGGGATAGCGGACGCCGGAGAGCGCCTGCTGCAGGGCGTAGGACTTGATGTCCTCGGCCCAGGATACGAGGTTGTCGATCTGCGGAAGGATCTCTGCGATCTCGCTTTCGTCGAGCAGCGGAGCTTCGGTAAATTCATACCTTGCGAGTTCCATGCTGTACTCAGCCCGCTTCCGGCAAGTTGCCTTGACCTTGCAGAACTGGCAGTGGTCGCCGGCGGAGAACTCACCCTGTCCTTCGTAGGCCAGCTTGGCGATGGGGGCCAGTACCTCATCGGCCCACTTCAGCAGATCCTCACGGCTCATCTCAAAGGTGTCTACGTTGTCCCTGCGGGGCTGGTAGATGGAGAGCTTCACGCGATTGATGTCGTAGAGATCTCCGAAGGTGTCCAGCGCACCCAGCGCGTAGCACTTGAGCTGGCTGTTGCCGGTCCCGTCCTCGCCGGAAGCGGAGACCAGGATCCCGACGCCATACTTCAGGTCCACGATGTGCAGCAGATCATCCGCGACGATCACGCAGTCACCAGTGCCAAATCCGTGCTCGACCCATTTGGAGAAGTCCAGTGTCTGCTCGATGCAGACCAGCGGGTCAGCGCAGAGCGTTTTGGCTTCCGCGACCTGCTCCATGACGAAGGCGGCGTATCCTTCCGCAGCCTCCTGCATCTCCGCGTCATAGTAGGTCAGATCCTCTGTAGGATCGCGGCTGCTTATGCCCAGGGCCTTCTCTGTGAGGTAGGCTGCGAGCTCATGGGCGTCAGTGCCCTGCTGTGCGTAAGGGCTTCCGCGGTCCTCCTCCTGGGCGCAGAGCTTTGCGCTGGGAGGGCACCGCAGCCACCTTTCACTGGCGGAGGCGGCCAGGTATGCATGCTTAGCCATTGCCGATCACCTCCGCTTCCGCGACGATCGCGTCAAGGACACGTGCATCTTCAACCTCGGAAAGCAGCCTAATGCCGTGCGCGTTAAGGATCGCCTTGACCTCTGCCCGGAATCCGGATCGCACCTTCTCTGCGAGGATGGCCCTTGCTTCCTCGTAGGTGTAGGCCTTGGCAGGCGCTTCCTCTTCGGGAGAAGGATCCGCTTCCTTTGCAGGAGCCTCCTGCAAGTTTTCCGGTGCAGGTGCGCCTTCGAAAAGGGCGGCGATATCCGCCACATTTTTTGAGAGCTTATTAAGACTCTCGATGAGAACTTGTTTTTCTTTCTTTGTCATCTTCAAAAACTCCTTTCTTTTTGTTCTCAACTTCCCATGCCTGCTTAAGCCGGATTTTTATAACGGTTTTTTCACTTTTTTCTCAAAGCCTCGTTTTTCACATCTCCGGCTGTACTCCCATGCCTGCTTAGGCTGGATTTTTATAGCCGCTCTCGGAGAAATCTCCGGGGGCGGCTTTTCTATAAAAAAAGGAAGCGATTATTTTTTTCGATTTTCGTTATAAAAACCGCGCCTAAGCAGGCATGGGAAAGCAGATCGATGAAAGGAGATGTTTTCCCATGGAAATCAGAAACAAAGACTCACCCGCAGGGCGCGATGCAGCAGAGGATACACAATCAGAAATTAATAAGGAGGAAGAGATCAATGTATGCGATTGAAGAAGGACACCAGAGAATAAACGACAGGATCGTGAAGACATTTGCAAGGTCGGTTACGGGCCATCATACAGAGCTGGCGGTCGAAGCCGGCACCAACGGATATAAAGGAACACCCTGCAGAAAGGCAGGAAGCAGAACCTATATGAACTTCGCCTGCCTGGAAGGTGATTTCCATTTCGATCCGATCATAGACGACGATGGCGAGATCTTCGGTTTTGAGATCGCCTGCTGCGGAGACGCCGCGCTGGATGCCTTTATGAAGGCGCTCGATTTTGCGCGGGAGGTTATCAACGACCAGCGCTGCGATGTGAATGACTGATAAGGGAAAGAGGCAGGCCGGTGGAATCCGGTCTGCCGTGTAAAGGAGGATCTCTAATGGCAATGAACCCTTTTATGATTCGAGGAATGGGAATCCGTGAAAAAGCCCTCAGGCGTTATTGGAATAGGTGGAAGGGACTCGGAGAGAAATGGAACGATCTGGATCGATTCATGATTACTGAGCCGCAGGCCATTGCGATGGTAGAAGAAGTGATGGAAACAGAGTATTTCTCATCGAATACGCTGAAACAGCCGTCGATCCCGGAGTTTACTGTCATTATCAGTGAGCCGGGAAGACTGGAAAACATCTATATCTGCTTTCGCAGGACACTGATGACTGCACAAGACTTCATTTTTCCTTTTGTAGAGGGAGCAGAAAGCTCGGCCGTTCCGTTTATTGATGCCTACTGCTATGTAAACAACGGGGGAAAGAAGTGCAATTACGTCATAACGCTTATCGCGACGACCTTAAAAAACACAGAGACAGGGGACGAGCTTTCCTGTTCCGGTCAGGCCATTACTTACTATAGTGACAGTCCGGATACAGAGCAGATGCTGTCCGATGTTGAGTACTTTAATGAGTTTGCCCGCACGATCAAAGGACTTTATATGGCGGTGCAGCGGATCTCCGTGCAGCGGCCGGAGGTGCTGGTTCATACCGGAAGTGAAGAAATTGAAAGGGCTGTGACCATCAAGCATAAGGGTAGATACAAGCAGGTACGCAAGACAAAGATGATCAAGATGATCAGAATTTCAGACGATGGACCTGCGCGGCAGGACCCGCAATCTCATCACAAGATCACCTGTCCATGCTGGGGAGTCGCCGGCCACATGAGGACATACAAGACCGGCAAGCAGGTCTGGATCAAACCTTATCGTAAAGGGAAACAGCGCCACAACCCTGCGGCGTATGTGCCCAAGGAGTATCAACTTCCGAAGGAGGAATAGGTTATGTTCAATATTTACTACGCCGACTGTGTCGGCAGGGAAGACAACTGTCTTTACCCGCATAAGGCCGATGTGACGGATGCGGAATCACTTAAGCGCGCGGTCGCTCGCGATTACGTCTGCGCAGCATACAAGAACAGCTATCGCAGCAATGCAAACTTTATAAAAAGCAACTGCCTGGTTGTCGAATATGACAATGATCATTCAGAAAACCCGGAAGACTGGATCACGCCGAAGGATCTGCGGGCAGCCTTCCCGGATGTGACGATCGGTATTCATTACAGCCGGCATCACATGAAAAAGAAGAATGGCAAACCGGCGAGGCCAAAGTTTCATGCCTTTATAGAGATCGACGAGGTTACAGATCAGGACGCCTATAAAGCCATGAAGAAAAGGGTGGCTCAGATCTGCCCTAATGTCGATCCCAAGGCGATGGATTCAGCTCACTTTTTCTATGGAACCAAAAACCCCCAGGTCGAGTTCTTCCCTGGTACCAAGAAACTGAATGAAGTTTTAGAAGAGGATGATTTCGACAAGGAGATGGACCAGGGCAGCTATGGCGGCAGTTACATCATCAAGGAGGGGAGCCGGAATGCCACCATGAGCCGCTTCGCCGGCCGCATCGTCAAGCGTTACGGCTGGAACGACATCTCGCGGGAGATCTTTTTGGAGGAGTCGAAAAAGTGTGTTCCGCCGTTGCCGGGTGAGGAACTCAGGAAGATATGGCTCAGTGCCAGGAAGTTTGAAAAGGTCGTCACAGCCCAGGAAGGGTATGTCCCTCCTGAGAAATACAATACCGCCAAGCTTGCAGGCCCTGCAGGGTGCCTTATGCCTGAGGATTATTCCGATATCGGACAGGCAAAGGTTCTGTCACAGGAGTACGGCGATGAGATCTGCTTCAATCCGGCGACGGACTTTTTCCGCTACAACGGCACCTACTGGGAGGAATCGAAGGAAGCTGCACTTGGCGCTACGATCGAGTTTCTGGATCAGCAGCTTGCTGATGCGGAGCTCCTTATGTTCATCAGAAAGCAGGCGGTACTGAATTCCGGTGCAGGCGAAGAAGTGCTTGCCGGAGGGAAAAAGGCCATGGAGGGGCTTACCGGGGAACAGAGAAATGTCCTCATGGATTACCTGTCAGCGGCCGCCTACCGAGGCTTCGTGATGGGCCGTCGGAACATCAAATACATCCGCTCGGCTATGGAGGCAGCAAAGCCCATGGTCGGAGTGAAGCTGGAGGAGCTCAATGCGGATCCGCTGCTTCTTAACACGCCCCAGGGATCAGTCCATCTGGTGGATGGGATCGAAGGCATGCGGGAGCATGACTGGAAGGACTTTTGCACAAAGGTCACGGCGGTGGAACCCGGCGATAAGGGAAAGGTCCTCTGGGAGGATGCCCTTCACAAGACCTTCCTCGGAGATCAGGAACTGATTGATTACGTACAGGAGGTCGTGGGTCTTTCCGCCATCGGCAAGGTGTACATGGAGGCAATGATCATCGCATATGGAGAGGGCCGCAATGGCAAGTCGACCTTCTGGAACACCATCGCGAGGGTCCTCGGCGGATATGCCGGCAACGTATCTGCGGACACGCTGACGGTTGGATGCCGCAGGAATGTGAAGCCTGAGATGGCGGAGCTTAAGGGCGTGCGCCTGGCGCTGGCTAAGGAGCTGGAGGAGGGCATGCGGCTCAACACTTCTGTGGTCAAGCAGCTTACTTCCACTGACGACATTTACGGTGAGAAGAAGTTCTGCAAGCCTGCTTCCTTCACGCCGTCACACACCCTGGTCCTGTACACGAATCACCTGCCTAAGGTGGGCGCGACAGACGAGGGCACATGGCGAAGGCTGATCGTGATCCCCTTCAATGCCGTGTTTGAAGGCCGGAGCGATATAAAGAACTATGCGGACTACCTTTATGAGAACGCGGGACCTGCGATCCTTACGTGGATCATTGAGGGTGCCAGGCGCATCATCGACAAGGATTTCCATTTAAAGAATCCCAAGGTGGTACAGGATGCCATCGATGAGTATCGCGGTCAGAATGACTGGCTGGGTGATTTTTTGGAGGAGTGCTGTGAGGTCGATCCGACGTACAGGGAGAAGTCGGGCGAGCTGTATCAGGAATACAGAGCTTATTGTCTGCGCATGGGTGAGTATACCAGGAGCACTTCCGATTTCTATGGCGCATTGGCTCAGAGGGACTTTGAGCGGAAGCGAATGACGTCTGGAGTTGTGGTCAAAGGGCTGCGCATCAAGAGTGAATTTGGTGGTTGACCTACAGTGACCTACATTTTGCCAATGGCAAAAAGCCTTTATTTATAAGCATTTTCAGGTGTTATGTACCTCAATGTACCTCATCTGCATAAGGGCTCTATATAGAAAAATTTACAGAAAAAAATATCTATATAGAGGGTTATGGAGAGACCTACATTGAGGTACATGATCAGCGATATTTCAAAGTGATGGAGGAACAAATCGTGACATTTTTTGAGTATATGAGAGAGCACTATTTTGGCAAAGAAGGCCGCAAGTCCGACCTCGCAGACGACATGGTAAGTGACGAAGCCGAGTTCCCGGCCCGTGTAAGCACAAAGGATCGTGACGGGCACAGGATCATTCGAGACTACCTCGAAAGCTGTCGGGCGTGTGATGCCTGCCTTGAGGTCTTTGAAGAGTGCTGGGAGGAATATGTAGTATGCGAGAAAAGCAGATCGAACACAGCCTCGTGATGGTGGTGAAGGCAGCTGGCGGCATGTGCCCAAAACTGGTATCTCCCGGAACGGATGGGATGCCAGACAGGATGATCCTGCTGCCGAAAGGACGCATCGGATTTGTGGAGGTGAAGGCGCCGGGAAAAAAGCCGAGACCGCTGCAGGAGCGGAGGCATAAGCAGCTAACAGGCCTTGGCTTTAAGGTGTTTATTCTGGACGATCCGGAGCAGATACCGGGGATCCTGAAGGAGGTGGACAATGGCACACGTGATTGAGGTGGAGGGTAGAACAGCAGTTGTTTTTTGCCTGAAGGACATGATGGAGTTGATCGATCAGCATATGGGACCGGATTTTTTGACCGCCCTTGAGGAGACTCTTTCAGAGACATACGCATCGGAGTTTGAATGGGCACAAATCGAGCGGGAGCACCGGACCGAGCTGGATGAGATCCGTGAGCATTACCACAATGTGATCCGCGATATCAGGGATCAGTCAGAGGAGATGGCTGGACTGATCCGGGAGAAGCGTCTTAACAGAAACGCAATCTCTAGGTGTGCCGGAAAGATCGGAACGCTTACCTGGAGGGAGCTTTGATGGAAGGAAACTATGAGGCATTGGCAAATGCCATCATCATACAGGCAGTGAAGGACTTTCGGGCAGCATACAAAAGGCATCTGATTTGCCCGGAGGATGCGAAGGCGAATAGGGACATACGAGAGATCACCCGGTTTTTCTGTTCACAGTATTTTGAAGCCCTGTCTGACCTTGATGGACCGGCACTGCTACACCAGCTTATGAGGGAAACAAATGGAAAGAAGTGATTTACATGAATATCAAAATTACTGTGTGGACTTTCTGCGGTCTACACCGGAAGCAATGCTGATTCTTGAGATGGGGCTTGGGAAGAGTTGCATCAGTCTTACCGCCATTCTGGACCTGATGTTTGACAGCTTCGAGGTGAGCAAGGTACTGGTGATCGCACCCTTACGTGTTGCCAAAACAGTCTGGCCAGAGGAGCGTGACATTTGGGAGCATGCGAGGTTTTTGCAGATGTCTGTGATGACAGGGAGTGCAAAGCAAAGAGAAGCGGCTCTGAAGGTACCGGCAGATGTGTACGTGATCAATCGCGAGAACGTGAAATGGCTGGTCACTTACCTCGAGAAACACAAGATCCCATGGCCCTTTGATATGGTGGTAATCGACGAGCTCTCTTCCTTCAAGAACCATCAGTCACAGCGCTGGAAAGCACTGAGGAAGGTACGGCCCTATATAAAACGCATAATAGGCCTTACCGGCACGCCGGCATCCAATGGACTGCTTGACCTGTGGGCGGAGACCTACCTCATCGATAATGGAAAGCGCCTGGGAAAGTTCATCGGCAGGTACAGGGAAGCATACTTCAAGCCCGCAGGCATGAATCCATACACCGGTGTGGTGTATAACTACGTGCCGCTGCCCGGTGCAGAGGATGCGATCTACAGCCGGATCTCCGATATTACGGTCTCCATGAAAGCACTGGACTATCTCGACATGCCGGCGCAGGTAATGGTCAATCACTACGTGGAAATGGAGCCGGAGGAGCAGAAGCTGTATGACGCGATGAAGAAGGAACTGCTGGTGGAGCTGAACGGCGAGACAATCGATGCGGCCAATGCGGCAGTCCTTTCCGGAAAGCTCCTGCAGATGGCAAACGGTGCCATCTACAATGACGAGAGGCAGATGCGGGTCATCCACGACCAGAAGCTGCAGGAACTGTTGGGTCTCATCGAGCAGGCAAACGGCCAGAACGTCCTGGTAGCCTACTGGTTTCAGCATGATCACAAGCGCATCCGGGAGTATCTGGAGGATCAGGGCTTCAAGTCAAGGGACCTGAAAAGCGATCAGGACATTGCAGACTGGAATGCAGGAAAGATACAGATCGGTCTGATCTCACCGGCCAGTGCCGGTCACGGCCTCAACATTCAGAAGGGCGGCCACATTCTGATATGGTTTTCACTGGTCTGGTCCCTTGAGATGTATCAGCAGACAAATGCACGTCTCTGGCGCCAGGGACAGAAAGAAGTTGTGACGATCCACCACATCCTGACCAGGGATACCGTGGATAGCGATGTCCTGGATGCCTTAAAGCACAAGGACACCACACAGCAGAACCTGATCTCTGCGGTAAAGGCAAATCTGACAATCTGAGTCAATCCGGGGAACTGATCATTCATTTTTCGGAGGTAGAAGCCATGAGCATTATGTGGAAGTATCTGGACAAGCGGTCGGCCACGATCGCTGCGATTAAGGATTACGACGCCATGCAGTTCATTCTGAGCAGCACGGACGATGAGATCAAAAGGACTTATGACAAGATGGTTGGTATCGGAAGCCCTGGCTGGGACGGCACGCCGAAGGCATACAACCCGCAGGCAGCAGAGGACCGCATCATCAAGAACATTGATGAGATCGATATCTTGAAGGAGCGCTACAGACAGGCGGTCGAGTATATGGACTGGTTCAAACCTGCCTGGGAGGAACTGTCAGAGGAGGAGCGCTACTGCCTTGAGGCTTTTTACGGTGACAGCAACAATTATGGCAGCAATGCTGCATATTATATCGCGGAGTACCTTAATATTGAGCAGCCGACTGCATATAAGCGGAAGAACAGGGCTCTGGATAGACTGACGGTCCTGCTGTTTGGAAAATCCTGAGTTTCGTGTCCAAAACGGGATAAAATCTTAATTGCGAAAGATGATACCCTAATAACGTGAAAAAGTGACAAAGCCTCGGAGCGATCCGGGGCTTTTGCTATGAAAGGACGGTATTTTTATGTTTGAGAAAGTAAATCCTTCACATCCCGACAAGCTGTGCGACCGTATTGCCGGAGCTATTGTAGACCTAGCGTACGAGCTGGAAGATGATCCCCGCATCGCAGTGGAAGTCCTTCTGGGACACGGGATTTGCCACATCATTGCAGAGACGGATATTTCCTTGCCTCTGTATGAAATCGAAGCAGCGGTGGAGCGAATTGCCGGCAAAGTAGCAGTCGATTATGTGGAAGTACCACAGGATTCGCACCTTGCAAAGAACCAGGAGCAGGGCTTCCGCTGCGGTGACAATGGGATTTTTAAGGGAGAGCCTGTGACGGGAGAACAGCAGAAACTTGCCAAAATCGCCCGGGAGATTTATGGCAAATACGGCTGTGACGGGAAATACATCCTGGATGATGATCGTCTGATCATCTGCCAGAGCAATGCCTCAAAAGAGGAGCTGCGCGCTGACTATCCAAAAGCAGAGATCAACCCTCTGGGTGACTGGACAGGTGGAACTGATGTAGACACCGGAGCCACCAACCGGAAGCTTGGTAGTGACATGGGCGACAGTGTCACAGGTGGAGGCCTGCATGGAAAGGATCTGAGTAAGGCCGATGTCTCAGTGAACATCTGGGCATGGCTGAAGGCACAGGAAATGGATATGCCTGTGGAAGTGTGCTGTGCTATAGGCGACGAGGCAATCGGATCGGTTTCCTTTGAGGAAATGGTCGAGACTGCACGCCTGTATATTAACCAGATCGGTGGCTTCGAGAAGTTCGCTGAGTGGGGCCTTGTACGCTGATGCCTACAAAACCAAAGGTACCGTGCAAGCATCCCGGCTGTGCTGCACTGGTCCCTTCAGGACAGAAGTATTGCGACCGTCACAAACAAATGCATCCGGAAGAGGTGCGGTCCGCTGCAAGTAGAGGCTACGGAAGCGCGTGGCAAAAAGCAAGAAAAGCCTTCCTTCAGTCACAGCCACTGTGTGCGGAGTGCATGAAGGAAGGCAGATACGTGAAGGCAACGGATGTTGACCATATAGTCCCGCACCGTGGTGATCAAAAGCTCTTCTGGGACAGGAGCAACTGGCAGGCCTTGTGCCATCGCCATCACAGTATCAAGACGAGGCGGGAGGATCAGACGCCGGAGTATCATTATTGAAAAACTCCCTATCGATTGATAGGGAGTGATTCTATTTCAGGAATTCTCAATTGGGAGCCACCATCCTGAGCCATCGCGATAACCGTGTGATAGCATGAATGGGACAAGTAAATACCGACTACCGGATTTTGTTGAAAGTAGTTCGTTCCTCTCCTTCAAAACAGAACGAATCTTACTCTCAAGTTCTTTTGAAAGATCGTACCATTCTTCGAAGGAATAATCGGCCCAATAGTCGTCTTCATCTTGGCAGGCATACACGAGCTGAGAGGCTTTGTTGTCAACATGGGCAAAAGCAACGGCTAATTCATGTTCTGACGTATGAGCTTGCAGCCATTCACGAACATCGTTTGGCATGAATCCGACGAACGGTTCCTTTGTCAGTATTAGTAAATTATCCATTTACAACCAGAGGTTATTTGTTTCCCCGACCCTCTGCAGCCGGATTGTATTTGTTCGTTCATATTATCACATATATGATCAGATAGCCATAGTTGTCGACCGGGGGCGGGGTCACTTCTCTACGCTGAAGTCCCCAGGGACCGCCGCCCCCTCTCACGCGAAAAATCGCGAAATTCGCAAGGGGGGATCCGAGGCCCGCGAAATGGGAACCGGCGGGTCCCGGGAAAAGCCCGTAAATAAAGGATTGCGCACAATCAAATAACGTTGTCAGAAGGCAGTGATGGATGTATTTCCACCGCTGCTTTTTTCATGGAGTTTCGTGTCAGCCCGCGGCAGGCTGCGAGAGTTTCGTGTCAGGAGGATAAGGATGGAAGATCAGGATCTCAGTAGTTTTCTGGCCGCCTGCGCGAAGCAGTTCTGCCCATGGTGCGGGACGCCAGTCGGCAGAAACGCAAACGGCAGGCCGAGGAAGTTCTGCTCGGATAAATGCCGATATGATTTTTGGAATTTTGAGAAACGGCATAAGGCCGAAAAGATAGAAATGGAGGTAAGGCTAAGTGAAAGTAGCAGAGCTAAAGGTGCTGCCGGTCGCCATACTGAAACCGGCTGAGTATAACCCCAGGAAAAAACTGAAACCTGGAGACAAAGAGTACGAGAAGATCAAGGCATCGATCGAGGAGTTCGGGTTTGCGGACCCCCTGGTGGTGAATGCGGACATGACGATCATCGGTGGCCATCAGAGACTCACTGTGGCGATAGACCTGGGATTCACCGAGGTTCCCTGTGCGGTGGTGGATATCGACAAGACCAGGGAGAAGGCGCTCAACATCGCGCTCAACAAGATCACCGGCGCTTGGGATGAGAACCTTCTGGCTGATCTTCTGAAAGACATCCAGGAGTCTAACTTTGACCTTGGCAAGACGGGTTTTGATCCGCCGGAAATCGAGACGCTTTTCAATAAGGTGCACTCGAAGGATGTGAAGGAGGACGACTTCGATGTGGAAGCGGAGCTGCAGAACCCGGTCTTCTCAAAGCTGGGTGATCTGTGGTGCCTCGGACCGCATCGGGTGATCTGTGGCGACTCCACCGGAGAGGAAGTTTATACCCGTCTCATGGACGGGCAGAAGGCAAACCTCGTTCTCACGGATCCGCCGTACAACGTGGACGTCGAAGAGACCGCCGGAAAGATCATGAACGACAACATGGCCGATGCGGATTTCTACAACTTCCTGCTCTCGGCTTACCGCTGCATGCACGCCAATCTTGCTGACGACGGCAGCATTTACGTGTGGCACGCGGATACCGAAGGATTGAACTTCCGGAAGGCATTTAAGGACGCAGGCTTCTATCTGTCCGGTTGCTGCATCTGGAAGAAGAACGCGCTGGTCCTGGGCCGGAGCCCGTACCAGTGGATCCATGAACCCTGCCTGTTCGGTTGGAAACAGAGCGGCAGGCACCAGTGGTACTCGGATCGTAAACAGGTGACGGTCTGGGAGTACGACAAGCCGCGCTCGTCCAAGGATCATCCTACAATGAAGCCGGTGGCGCTTATGAGCTATCCGCTCCGGAACTCCACCATGACCAACGGCGTCGTGCTTGATCCTTTCCTCGGCAGCGGCTCTACGCTGATTGCTTGCTGTGAGACAGACCGTATCTGTCGCGGTATTGAGCTCGATCCGAAGTTCGTAGATGTGATCGTGAAGAGATACCTGGCCTGGTGTCAGGATCACGAGGTGACCGCAGAAGTCTATGTGCTCCGCGGCGGTCAGAAACTGACCTACGACGAGGCCTGTGCATAATGGCTGTTTCCATTGCACATATTTGTCGGATGTGTTCGTTGCTATTTCCGCCGGGTAGAGTGATTAATACAATACCCGGAGGGAATAGGCCCACGGGTCACACACAAGGAGGATGATCATGGAAACAAGATTTAATGTAACAGGAACAGAGCGGAAGGCGCTGGTAAAGGCAATCGAAAACATCATTCAGGAAACAGCGGTCTACAAGAAGGCACCGACATTCGAATACACGGTAGGGAACTTCACCATCGACAAGAACGGGACGGTATCCTGCGACGACGGGGACGCCCTGGAGCGACTTACCCATAACCTGATCGCTGACGGCTTCAGCCCGGAAGAGACATCGGCTGCGGAGCCTGCCGCAGAAGCAGGGACGCCGGAACTGGTCAGCCTGACGGTCGAGGTCCCCATGACGAACCACACCGGCAGCTCCATCCGGAACCTGATTAATCTTCTTTATACCAGATCGGATCTTCTGAACAAGGCGCTCGGAACGAGCTTTAGAGTCGACGCAGGTTTAATACAAGCCCTGAAGGATGAAGCTAGCATTTTGGCAAAGGAGAGCCTGCTTGCCGCAATCGCCGCCTACGAGGATGAGTACGGCAAGGCAATCGACGGGCTTACCATCACGCAGGAACGGATCACGTTTGGAACCCTGCCGGAGACGAACGACACCGAGATGCTGCGGACCTTCACCATTCTCTGTGGAATGATGAACAAACAGGCCATGGATCAGAAGCGCATTCAGGCCAAGACGGTGAACGAGGAGAACGAGAAATACGCGCTCCGGATTTGGCTGACCCGCCTGGGGATGAACGGCCCGGAATACAAGGAAGCCCGCAGAATCTTGATGGCAAACCTCACCGGTCACAGCGCATTCCGCACCGAAGCGGAAAAGGAACGCTGGCTGCAGCGGCAGGCTGAGAAGCGCGAAGCCCAGAAATCATCGGAGGAGGTGACAGAGCAGTGAGGACGCCAAGAAAAGAAATCATTGAACGCCTGCGTGAAGACTTTCCGGTAGGGTGCCGGGTGGAGCTTTTGAAGATGGACGACGATCAGGCACCTCCGGTTGGGACGCTCGGAACGGTTGTTGGTGTCGATGCAATCGGTACGATCCATGTGGACTGGGATAACTGCTGCGGCCTTGGAGTCGCCTACGGGGAAGACGACTGCAGGCGGATCGACTGATGGCTGTAAAATACACAGTTTCCGGCCCCGATCTTTGTGCAGGTTACGCTCCGAATTAGCTGGATATATGTGCGGAAAAGAGTGATTAATACACTACCAAAAAGAAGCACACACCTTACCAGGAAAGGAGCACATACCATGAAGGAAACAACCAGAAAGCAGATCGAGGCCATGAAAGCGCAGACCATCGGGGTCGAGATTGAAATGTACAACATCACGAGGCAGAACGCAGCGAAAGCGGCAGCCGACTTCTTTGGAAGCAGCAGGGTGGAGTACACGGCAGCCCGTAACGGCTACAAAACCTGGAGCGCCTACGACACCCAGGGAAGGGAATGGAAGTTCCAGAGGGACGCAAGCATAAAGGCCCGCACCGACGAAGAGAAATGCGAGATGGTGACGCCGATCCTTACCTACGACGACATCGAGACCCTGCAGGAGCTGGTGAGGACCCTCCGCCGCAAGGGAGCCAAGAGCGACCCGAATCACATGTGCGGAGTCCACATCCACATCGGTGCAGCCGGCCATGACGCGAAGAGCCTCAGGAACCTCGCAAACCTGATGGCCAGCCATGAAGGGCTCCTTACCAGCGCGATCCGGATCGACCAGAGCAGGATCTGGCGCTACTGCAGAACAGTGAACAGGGACTTCCTTACGGAGCTCAACCGGAAAAAGCCCCAGACCATGCAGGACCTCGCAGACATCTGGTACACGGAGAACAACGCGACCTACGGACGCGACCAGCATTACAACGACAGCCGCTACCACATGCTCAACCTTCACGCGACCTTCACAAAGGGGACCATTGAGTTCCGCCTCTTCCAGTTCGCAAACCCGGAAGGAAACAAGAAGAACGGCCTTCACGCCGGAGAGCTCAAAAGCTACATCCAGCTCTGCCTGGCCCTTAGTGCACAGGCGAAGGCGGCAAAGAGCGCCAGCCCGAAAGAGCCACAGGTCGATAACCCGAAATTCGCGATGCGGACCTGGCTGATCCGGCTGGGGTTTGTCGGAGAGGAATTCGAAACCGCAAGGGAGATCCTGACCAGGAACCTTGACGGAGATGCGGCCTTCCGCCACGGCCGCACCGCATAAACGAAGGAGCCAGCCTCCTGCAGCCTTACCCGCCACCGGCGGGCTTAAGGTGGTAGAAGGGTAGAGCCTTCGGAAAGGAGAAGGGCGATGGATAAGAAACAAGTGGAGAGGTTAAGGGAACAGTATCCTCAGGGAACCAGGGTGGAGCTGATTCGGATGGACGATCCGCAGGCGCCGCCAGCCGGAACGAGGGGAACGGTGATCGGCGTCGACGATATCGGCACAATCCATGTGAAATGGGATACCGGCAGCAGCCTGGGGATCGCCTACGGCGCAGACGCCTGCAGGGTCCTGGTCGGGGAGTTTACCGATACCGTCCGCAGGCAGATCCTGGCGGTCAGGGACACCGGGGAGACGAACATGTTTGATGTCCCCATGGTACAGCAGATCGCAAATCGGCTGGGGTATTATGAGCTGGTCCTCTTCCTGATCGATCATCGGAAAGAGTACGCGCACTTCATCATGACCGGCGAAATAAAAGAATGATCCCTTTTGGGACCAATGCCGGCCAGGTCAAACATTGACACTTTTTTGGACCAATGTTTGTGCAGGTTATGACTCCGAAATGAGTGGATATAAATGTGCTTTAGAGTGATTAATACCATAACGAAAAACACACACCCACGAAGGAGGACAAGACCATGACGAGATTTGAAAAGGAACTGAGCGGGGCCCTTGGAGCATACTGGAAAAAGAGCGCAGAGGAAGAACTGCAGAAGGTAAGAGAGGAACTGGAGCAGGGCCTCATCACCATCGATGAGAACGGAGTGGCCAGAAACCGGATCGGCAGGGTTCTGATGAGCGACATGCTTGAGAAGCTGACCTACATTACAAACGCGGTCGACGCAGAGGCGACGACAAAGGCCAGGGAAGAAGAGGTCGCGAAGACCATCGAAGAGTACAGAAGGAACGCAAGACCCGCCACCAAAGAAGAGCTCGACGAGATGAGAGCAGCCTTCGGAAGAGGAAAGACGGTGGTGAACATCATCACCGGACAGGAATACCACCTTTGAGAAAGGAGTGAGGAAGGGAGCCGCAAGGCTCCTTTTCTCGTGGTGATGATCATGATCGGATACAAACTATTCAGGGTGAAGAAGAATCGACCGGGAGAGCTGTTTCCGCTGTATGTACTTGCCGACGAGCCGGTGCCGATCGGCGTATGGATCGATGCAGTGGAAGGGCCCAGGACACCGGAAGGGAAAGTGAAGTCCAAGATAGGACCGCTCGCCTTCCGGCCTGGCTGGCATCTATCGGATATTCCGCTGGCCATCCACATCGGGATCAAGGAGAACGGGAAGATCAAATACATGCATGACGACGAGGTCTGGTGCGAGTGCACGTATGTCGACTGCTATGACTACCAAGAGGAAGCGAACCAGAATGGCTGGAAGGATGGCCATTTTGACGCGAAGAGGGCAATGCTGACAAGAGTGCCGGAGCAGGGCTTTTACCGATACAAGACCAGTCCGCAGATGCTGGGTAAGTGGATCATAGCTGGATGTATTCGAATAAAGCGGGTTCTCTCTGACGATGAGGTTGAGAAAATCTGTGCAGCTGCTGGATACAAGGCGCTTCCTAGAAAAACTCCGTTTTCTACTGCGGAGTATGGCCTGTAATTATGCTGCAATTCTCTTAGTGATCTTTGTGCATCTTACGCTCCGAATTAACTGGATATATGTGCGCCACAGAGTGATTAATACACTAACAAAAAACACATCCAGAAAGGAGATTACCATGAAAAAGACAAGCACAAAGACAACCTTCAGAATGAACGGCTGGATTTACACCTACAACGAAAGCATGACGAGCAACTGGGGATGGCCGGAAGGACTCAAGGGACAGAGAGTTAGGATCCTGAAGAAGCAGATGCAGCAGCTCCTCAAAGAGCGCGAGGCTTTCAAGATGGCTTACACGGAAATCTGAAGGGAGGCAAACGATGATCAACTACGCGGACAAGATGGAGATGGAGTCAAGGCTTATGGGAAACATCGCAGACTGGATGGAGAAGCACGGAAGGGTGCTTTCAGACCGGCAGCAGAGTAACGCCTACACCGGCGTCCGGATAAGAGAGATCCGCTGGAGGGGACAGAGCTTCCAAATTGTCGATGTGGACGGAATGACATGCCGGATCGAACGGATGTAAAATACACAGTTTACGAGGCTGATCTTTGTCGGATTTATACCTCCGAAATGAGTGGATAAATATGTGCTTTAGAGTGATTAATACACTAACAAAAAACACAGCCACAAAGGAGGCAAAAACCATGATGATCGAGAAAGCAATGAGAACCTACAGACTGCCGAACCCCACCACACCGGAAGACCTCGAAAGCCGCTGGAGCAAGGTCCTGACCTTCGGAGACAAGATCCTCCTTGCAGGCCATTACTACAGCGGAAAGGGACAGCCCAGCTATTTTGGAGCTACCTATGAATTCCTTACTGACGATACCAGTTGCGAAGGAACGATCGGTCTGAGAGCCGCCAGCGAAGTGGAATTCGAGGATGACGGCCACGCGATCGCCTGGGCGATGCAACAGTAAAGGGACCAGATAATAAAATGAAATACAGCTTACAAAGGGCTGTATTATTGATTATACCTATTTCACTTGGAACGGTGAAACGAAATACAAACAATTATGATTTGATGAAACGTGGATGAAGTATAATAATCATATTGAATGTGATTTCCCTTCTTGTTAGAAGAGCAAGCGGGCAACATATTAAGAGAATTCCGTATCAAGAGAGCGTACAAAAAGGAAATAGGTGAGTCGTGGAGATAAAGACTAAAACAAAAACAGTTTACTATAAGGAAGACACATCGAGAATGATCGAGTATACGATCAGATACTACAGAGAACAAAACGCTTTTAAGGTTTTTAAGAATGAATTGAACGATGACAGAAAGCCTATTCATAGTTATACGATCAGGACGAAGAGCATAGTGGATTTTAAGGAGGATCTTGATAATCTGAAAGAATACATAAATGAAGAACTGATCGGCGAAAAGCGAAAAATGGGGTGTAGTTCCACATTCCAGTCACAGAGTCAGAGCACAGACGAAGGGTGGATAGATTATATGCCTATAAAGAAGAAGGCGACAAAGGCTCATAACCAGAATGACGATGAAGGGTGGGCTGATCCAAAATCGAAAAAAAGAACGATGCGAAGATCTTCGCTAAGTATTGATAATTATCAAATCAATCCCCCTTGCCAGTTAGAAGACCTCAAAACAAAAGATTTAGAGACCCTGTTTTTGGAATGGGAAAAAGCTCAGGATAATGAACCAGAATGGTTGTGGAAGACTACGAATGGAGGAAATAATAATATCGGGAAGAGTCATTTTAGGAGGGACGGTATTATTGACGAGGACACCTTCAGAAGTGAAGCAACTAAAGTTCTGTTTATTTCAGCAGAAGCAAACGACAATAATTACAGTGCTATTACACAGCCAAAAACGAATACAGTATTAGATTACCGTGAATATTATCGGACGGGGATTGATGATTACGGGGGTAATATGAAAGAAATGCTTGCAGAGATGTTTAAGATAATCTGCGGCATTGAGAGAAATAGTCTTGCCAATAATAAGGCTGTTATGAGATTTGCCGTGATGGATATAAATAAGCGCGGAGGGGGATCCTCTATAGGCAACGGCAATCATTTAAAAGCATATTGTAAGTACTATGCACCATTTATACGGAAAGAAATTGAAATCATCGATCCAGATATTGTAGCTATTGTTGGAGTGAGACTGTATGACTTTGATTTTCATGAGAAATATTTAGGAGCTATACCCAGAAACGGAAAAAGCTATTTTAACTTAAGTGGGAAGATAGTACCTATTCTTAGTTTATATCAAACATCTTCTTATCAAACACGTAGGGAACCTCTTTCTGGTTATGAAGAAAATCGAACAAAGGGGAAACAAGCAGCAAGATGTGCTGAAGAACTGTATAAATATGGCATTAGCACAAATAAGAAAGAGTAGATGGTGTTAATTATTCAAAATGAATACTGTTAATTTATTAGGAGCCTTCGGGCTCCTTTTTTGATGGGAAAGGGAGGTAAGCCTATGGCGACGAGGGGAAGAAAGCCCACTCCCACCGCACTGAAAGTGTTGGAAGGGAATCCAGGCAAAAGAAAACTAAATGATAATGAGCCGAGGCCAGAGAAGAAGGCGCCTTCCTGCCCTAAGTGGCTAGAGCCGGAAGCTAAAAAGGAATGGCGTAGGCTCGCAAAAAAGATGGAGCAGATGGGGATTCTGACGGAAGTGGATATGGCCGCCTTTGCCGGTTACTGCCAGGCATATGCTAGGTGGAAGGAAGCAGAAGAATTCATTACCCAGCATGGAACGATTGTGAAGACACCGTCCGGGTACTGGCAGCAAGTTCCCCAGGTGTCTATTGCGCAGACCTACCTGAAGATCATGAACCGCTTTGCGGAGCAGTTCGGACTTACACCTTCCTCGAGATCCCGGATCATTGCAGATTCTACCGGAAATAAGAATGAGGATGAGATGGAAGCACTACTGGGAGGTGATGTCTAATGCCAAGGGAAAAGAGACCGGCGGACTATCCGAGGCTATTGGATTATACACCGTCGCCGTTTATGCTTCCAACCTCTCACTACGACAAAGCGAAGGCTGATAGAGCTGTGCGCTTCATCGAGAACCTGCGCCATACCAAGGGCAAGTGGGACGGAAAGAGGTTCTGGCTCCTGCCCTGGCAGGAACAGATCATCCGGGATATCTTTGGGATCGTGGATGAGGACGGGAACCGGCAGTTCCGAACGGCATACGTCGAGATCGGGAAGAAAAACGGCAAGAGTGAACTGGCTGCAGCAGTTGCTCTGTATCTCCTTTATGCCGACAACGAGCCGTCTGCAGAAGTGTACGGTGCTGCAGCTGACAGGCAGCAGGCGTCCATAGTTTTTGATGTCGCAAAGAGGATGGTGGAAAAGTCACCGGCGCTCCTTAAGCGGTCCAAGATTGCGGCAGCTACCAAGCGGATCGTCAATTACAGCAACGCAGGATTCTACCAGGTGCTTTCCGCTGAGGTTGGCACCAAGCACGGCCTGAATGTTTCAGGCCTTGTCTTTGACGAAGTTCATGCTCAGCCAAACCGAAAACTTTATGATGTCCTAACCAAAGGATCTGGCGATGCACGTGAGCAGCCGCTGTACTTCCTCATCACGACCGCAGGAACGGACAAGGAGAGCATCTGCTATGAGCTCCATGTTAAAGCACTGGATATCCTTGCCGGAAGGAGGATCGACCATACCTTCTATCCGGTGGTTTATGGCCTTACAGATGACGACGACTGGACGGACGAGGAGAATTGGTACAAGGCTAATCCATCCCTCGGGCAGACCATCCGGATTGACCGTGTCCGTGAAGCCTTTCTCGAAGCCAAGGAAAATCCAGCGGAAGAGAACGTATTTAAACAGCTCCGCCTCAATATGTGGGTATCGTCACTGACCAGATTCATTCCTGAGCAGATTTACGATCTTGGTAATACACCAATCGATATGGATGCGCTGAAAGGTCGTGAGTGTTACGGCGGCCTCGACCTGTCCAGCACCGGCGATATCACGGCTTTTGTTTTGATGTTCCCGCCCAGGAACGAGACGGAGAAGTACGTGATGCTTCCCTTCTTCTGGATCCCGGAAGACACGATCCCGCTCAGGGTCCGCAGGGCATCAGTGCCTTATGATGTCTGGCATAAGCAGGGCTATATTATGGCGACGGAAGGGAACGTGATCCACTATGCCTTCATTGAGAAATTCATCGAAAAACTCGGCGAGCAGTACCACATCATGGAGATTGCTTTCGACCGGTGGGGAGCTGTTCAGATGGTGCAGAATCTTGAGGGCATGGGTTTCACAGTTGTTCCCTTCGGCCAGGGCTTTAAGGATATGAGTCCGCCGACAAAGGAATTTCTGAAGCTCCTTATGGAAGGGAACATCATCCATGGCGGGAACCCGGTGATGCGGTGGATGAGCGGGAATGTTGTGGTCGACCGAGACGCTGCGGAAAACATCAAACCGACGAAGGCAAAATCACCGGAGAAGATCGACGGTATTGTTGCCGCGGTCATGGCACTGGACCGGTGCATCCGCCACGAGCAGCAGGGGAGCGTCTACGACGAGCGGGGGCTCTATGTATTCTGATGTCCAAAAACGGATAAAATTGTCCTTGAGAAAAGGACTATAGTAATAGCGTGGAAAAGTGCAGGGGCCATCCGGAAAACGGGCGGTCCTTTTATTTTTTGGAGGAAACCATTATGGGATTTTTAGAATGGCTGGGGATCAGCCCCAGGGATGATCCTGAGCTTCCGAAGATCGAGGATAACGTGCGCGATTCCGGACAGACCTTTGTGTTCGGAAGGGCGGATTCCGGTGAGCGGGTGGATGAGAAGAGTGCCATGCAGATCGCGACGGTGTATGCCTGCGTCCGGCTCCTTGCGGAGACAGTGGCAGGTCTTCCGCTGCATCTGTACCGGTCGATGGACGGCGGAAGCGCTAAGGAGAGGGCCACAGACCATCCGCTCTATAAGCTGCTGTACCGGCAGCCAAATCCGGAGATGACGAGTTTCTCCTTCCGGGAGGTCATGATGACACATCTGCTCCTGTGGGGGAACTGCTATGCACAGATCGTCCGGGATGGGAAGAACGGCGTTCTTGGCTTGTATCCGCTGCTCCCGGAGAACATGGAGATCGACAGGGATGAGAAGGGACAGATCTTCTACATCTATCACGCATACACGGACGAGAAGCCGGGAGAGAACAACAAGGATATCTATTTCCGCCGGGACGAGATCTTCCATGTTCCGGGGCTTGGCTTCAACGGGCTTGTGGGCTTTTCTCCGATCGCTATGATGAAGAACGCGCTGGGGACAACGCTGGCAGTCGAGAAATACGGAAGCAGCTTCTTTAAGAACGGCGCACAGCCGTCCGGCGTGCTGGAGCATCCGGGTGTGCTCAAGGACCCGTCCAAAATCCGGGAGAACTGGTCGGCAGTATATGGTGGCGCGAACAACGCCCACAAGGTAGCTGTCCTGGAAGAAGGCATGCAGTACAAGGCGATCAGCCTGCCTCCGGAAGATTCCCAGTTCCTTTCCACCAGGCAGTTCGGTGTCAATGAGATCTGCAGGATCTTCAGGGTTCCGCCCCACATGGTGCAGGACCTTGAGCATGCCACCTTCTCGAACATCGAGCACCAGAGTATCGACTTTGTGGTCCATACGCTGACGCCCTGGCTGGTCCGTTTTGAGCAGGCGATCATCAAGGACCTGCTCATAGAAGGCGAACAGGATGAGCTGTTTCCGAAGTTTAACGTGGACGGCCTTCTTCGAGGCGATTATCAGTCCAGGATGCAGGGATACGCAACCGGCATCAGCAATGGTTTTCTGTCTCCCAATGATATCCACCGCCTGGAGAACTGGGACCTGATCCCGGCAGAAAAGGGCGGAGATGATTATTACCTGAACGGCGGATACGTCAAGCTCGAAGATGCCGGGAAGCAGCAGATCACGCAGCAGGAACCGTCGAAGGAAGAGGAACCGGATAACAGAAAGAGAGGTAAGCGATGAATAAGTTTTGGAACTGGATCAGGGATGATACAGGCACAAGAGTGCTCCGTCTTGAGGGGCCGATCGACTCAGAATCCTTCTGGGGAGATGAGATCACACCGGCGATGTTTAGGCAGGAGCTGGAAGCGGAGGAAGGCGACCTGACTGTCTGGATCAACTCCCCTGGCGGAAATGTATTTGCAGCGGCAGAGATCTATACCATGCTGCAGGAGTACAAGGGAGCAGTCACTGTTAAGATCGCATCGATCGCGGCATCCGCGGCGTCGGTCGTTGCCATGGCAGGGAGCCGTGTACTCATGTCTCCCACAGCACTCCTTATGATCCACGATCCTTCCACCATTGCGATGGGCAATGCGAAGGATATGGAGAAGGCGATCGAGACGCTGAACGAGGTAAAAGAATCCATCATCAATGCCTATGCAGCCAAGTCAGGACTCAGGCGCAGTAAGATCGCGGAGCTCATGAGCAACGAGACCTGGATGAATGCCAAAAAGGCCGTGGAGCTTGGCTTTGCGGATGAGGTGCTCTTTGAAGGAGGAGAGCCAGAGCCGGAAGGAGAGGACACCAAGACGGATGTTCCCACCGCTACGGAGGCAAAAATGTATTCGAGCCGGATGATGGATCAGGCGATTCTGAACAGGCTGGGCATCAGCGATGAGCTACAGCCAAGGGCAAGAGAAGAGCCCGTGATCGGACTTGACGGTAAGACAAAGGATGGGGCGATGCCCTACGAAATACTCAAAAACCAGCTGGATTTCCTGAAATAAGGGATCCGGCTTTTTTAATGGAGGAAAATACCATGAGTAAGATTATTGAACTCAGAAATAAGAGAAATACCCTGTGGGAGCAGACCAAGGCTTTTCTGGAAGAGCACAGGGACGAGAACGGTCTCGTCGAGGCTTCCGCAGTGGAGCAGTACGAGAAGATGGCATCTGATGTGAAGGCATTGGGCGATGAGATCAGGCGCCTTGAGGACCAGATGGAGATGGACGCTAAGCTCTCCGCGGCGACTTCCGCACCTGTCCATCAGGACCCGAAGGCCGGACAGCGCGACATGATCCTTCGTCCCACAGCAACTGCAAAGTACAGCGAGGCATTCTGGAACATGATGCGCGGCAACAGCTCCCTTGAGGTGCGCGATGCTCTGTCTGTCGGCGTCGACCAGAACGGCGGCTACACTGTGCCGGATGAGTTTGAGAGACAGCTGATCAAGGCACTGGAAGAGAACAATGTATTCCGTAAACTCGCCAAGACTATCCGCACGAACTCCGGAACCAGGACGATCCCGATCGCCATGGACAACGGCAGCGCGTCCTGGATCGAGGAAGGAGCGGCCATTCAGGAATCCGACATGAGCTTCACCCAGGAGACGCTTTCCGCGTACAAGCTGGGCTGCATGGTCAAGGTCACCAACGAGCTGCTGCATGATTCTGCGTTCGACATCGCGTCCTATATCGCACAGCGCTTCGGTGTGCGTTTCGGTAATGCGGAGGAGGATGCCTTCATCAACGGCACCGGCCCTTCTGCCAATCCGCAGGTCACACCTTCTCAGCCGACCGGTATTCTGACGTCCCTTACGGCTTCTGCCGGAAATACCACCGACAACGCTGAGACCGTTCATTTTGACAACATCTATAAGCTGTATTACAGCCTGAAGGCTCCGTACCGCAGAAAAGCTTCCTTCCTCTGCAATGAGAGCCTGCTCCTGCAGCTGATGCTGATCAAAGACAGGAACGACAACTACATCTGGAAGCCGTCTCTGGACATCGCGAAGCCGGACACCATTCTCGGCCACGATATCTACACCAGCAGCTACATGCCTGGGATCACTGGTACGGCGGCGCAGGATGGTGGCAAGAAGGTTCTCCTGTTCGGAGACTTCTCTTATTACTGGATCGCCGACAGACAGAACAGGACCCTCAAGCGCCTGAACGAGCTGTATGCTGTTACCGATCAGGTCGGCTTTATCGGCACCCAGCGCGTGGACGGAAAGCTCATCCTTCCTGAAGCGATGCAGGTCATGGCCCTGGGTACCGGCTCTGCGGGTTAAGAAAGAGAGGTGATCGGTCATGGCACTTGTAACGCTGGAGGAAGCGAAGACATATCTCCGTGTTGACTCGGCGGATGAGGATGCCATGTCCGGCATTCTTTTATCCGCAGCGGAGAGGATGTGTGTAGACGTGGCAAGGCTTACGGACGAGAAGTGGGCGGCGGTAAATTCCGATACGGAAGATACGTCGCTTACTCCCATCCGGGAGACTATGAAAGTGGCGATCCTGTATGCACTCGGCTATCTCTACGAACATCGGGAGGAAGCGGATCATCATGCGCTTACGCTGACGCTTAGGTCCATCCTGTTTGCTATCCGTGAGGGGGTGGTGTGATGAACATTGCAGGTCTTAATGTCAGGATCATGATCCAGAAGAACGAGACGGTGACTGATCGCATTGGCAATCATAAATCCGTTTGGACAGACTACTTCTCCTGCTGGGCGACGGCCTCGGATCAGTCGGGTGACGAGAGTGAAGAAGCCTCGCAGACAAAAGAAATAGACCGAATGGACCTTACCGTCCGCTACTGCAGCGAGACAGCTGCTGTCACGGCGAAGGGGTATAGGATCCTTCTCGGCGACCGGATTTACAACATCACCCATGTGGATGATATGGGATTTAGGAAGAACAGCCTGAAATTTAAGGCGGAACTGGAGGAGCGTTGAGATGGGAAAGAAAGTATCAATTGACTCTCTTGCAGATGCGGTAATGGAGGAACTTACCGAGTATAACAAGCTGGCGGAAGAGACTATGAAGAAATCGGTCACAAAGGCTGGCCAGACAGTCCGGAAAGGGATCCAGGCGGGAGCTCCCGTACAAACCGGGAGATATGCCAAAAGCTGGAGGACTAAAAAGACCAGAGAGTCGTCCACACGACTGGAAGTAACGGTTTACTCGCCATCCCGCTATATGCTGGCGCACCTGCTCGAGCACGGCCATGCCAAGAGGAATGGCGGCCGGACCAGAGCTTTCCCACATATTGCTCCTGCGGAAGAACTTGGAGAGAAGCAGCTGGAAGCAGATATCGTAAGGGGGCTGTCACATGGATAAACTATTAGAGATTATCGGCGAGATCGACATTCCCTCTGCTTATGATCATTTCGCGGAAGGAGAAGCTGTCGATCCTCCGTTCATTACATATCTGCTGCCGGGAAGCGATAACTTCTCGGCGGACGGGAAGGTCTACTACAAGATAAATGATGTACATATCGAACTCTACACCGACGCAAAGGACCCGGAAGTGGAGAGTACTGTTGAGACCGTGCTGGATGAGCACGGCATTTTTTACGATAAGTCGGAGGTGTGGATCGACACCGAGAAACTGTATGAGGTCCTGTATTCATTCCAAATGGAGGGTTAAGACATGGGAAATAAAATAAAATACAATCTGAAAAACGTTCATGTCGCAAAGCTCACAGAAACGGAAGAGAACGGCGTGCGTTCTTACAACTATGCGGCGCCCAGGGCGATCCCAGGTGCGGTCAGTCTCTCGCTTGATGCAGAAGGCGAGTCCACACCGTTTTACGCCGATGGTATCGTATATTTCCGTTCTGTGACCAACAATGGCTATTCCGGAGACCTGGAGATGGCGCTGATCCCTGACTGGTTCAGGACGGAGATCCTGCAGGAGGCGCTGGACAAGAAAGGCGTCCTGGTCGAGAAGGTCACGACTAAGGAGAGCGTGAAGTTCGCGCTGCTATTTGAGTTCGATGGAGACATCAACTGCATCCGCCACGTCATGTACAACTGCAGCTCTTCCCGTCCGTCCATCGAGTCTGAGACTAAGGAAGACACGATCGAGCCCGGCACCGAGAAACTAACGATCGCAGCAGATCCCAGGGCAGATGGCCTTGTAAAGTCCAAGACCGGCGAGACTACAGATGCGACGACCTATGCGAACTGGTATCAGTCCGTATACGTTCCTGATATCGAGGAGGAAGAGTGATGATAGAGCGCACGATCAATATTTCCGGTAAGGATGTTCTATTCCGGTCCTCGGCGACAGTGCCGAGGCTCTATAGGGCAAAGTTCAAGAGAGACATCTTCAAGGACCTGTCCAAGCTGGAGAAGTCCTATAGTAAGAGGAAGAAGGGCGAGGAGGAACTGCAGATCGATGACCTGGAGATCTTTGAGAACGTTGCCTACATCATGGCCTATCATGCGGATCCTTCTATTCCCAAGACCATCGACGAGTGGCTCGACCAGTTCGAGATGTTCTCTATCTACCAGGTGCTTCCGCAGATTCTGGAACTGTGGGGCGACAACCTGATGACGGATGTAGCGGCAAAAAAAGGACTGGCAGAAGTGAGCGGGAGATGACCACGCCGCTGTTCCTTCTGCGATGCTGTGAGGTCGGGATCTCCATCCGGGATCTCGACCTAATTACGATCGGTGTGGTACTGGACATGTGGACAGAGAAGTCCAATGACGGAGTGAAATACCGACGGATTGCTGACCAGGCGGATTTCGATAAGTTCTGAGCATAGTGACTGCTTCATGGTATTTTTCGAGGGTGAGCGTCTAGCCCACTTAAGATTATATTTTGAAGTGTAAACTAAAAGTGGATAAAGAGAATCTTGGAATTTGTATTCTTAAATTTACTATGACAGTATCAAAAAATACCACGTAGAAGAAATATGGTTGTATTTGTATTATGATGCTTTTGCCTAGAAATGTATGCGTTATAATATAGATATGTAGTTTGCACCATGAATCAAAAGAAGGGAGTCATTAATAGTGGTTATTTTATTAGTAATTTTAAGCATAGTTGGTATTTTCATTTATGTGCTGCTTCAAGGAGAAGCGGAACGTAAGTCAATGGTTAAGTTTTTTGATTCGGTAAAGACGATGAGCCTGGAAGAACTCTTCGCAGCAAATGATGCGGCAGAAGATGAGTGGGATCAATGGAATGAAGCATGGGCCAGGAAAAAAGATGGTTCATCAGAATTCAGAAAGAGGAAAATGGCAGGAGAAAAGGCGAATGTTGTTCGAAGAGAAATATCAAATCGATTTCCTAATGTTATCACTAATATGGAAAAAGCAAAGGAAAAAGCTTACTCTGTTGCCACTTCAGATCAAAAAGACCAAATGAGAGTATTAGAGGATAAGCTACAGAGACAATATAGAGTGATGGGAGCTTCAGGTATAGTGGGTGGACAAATGCTAGAAAAAACCCATAGTTCAGTCTTAAATGGCGTTGCAGCATCAAAGATAGGAGGCCCTGTAGCCGCGGGAGTTGTTTATACTGCTACAGAAGCAAGAAATGAAGCTGTTACATTTAGCAATATATCTAAAAAAGCTCAAAATGAAACTTGGGATAATATGGCCGAAGGCGCCAAAAAAACAAAATTACAGCTTCAAGCATTGTATTATGACATCATAAGTGAGCACGATCCAAATGCTATAATTCATATATACAGAATCAACTACCTCTAATTGCTAATAGCTGGAAATGTATATAAAGTTGAAATTAAAGAAACTAGTAGATTGTAAATTAAATAACTATACTAATTGTTAATGCTGTGTTACACTGAATACACAAAAGTTTATGGAGGTATTCAGTAATGGCAAAGGCAATCCCTTTAGTGCTTTCCACCGAAGATCACAATCGCCTGGAAGCTATTGTGAGAACACGTACACTTCAGGCACAGGTCGTTTCCCGGGCAAGAATTCTTCTTCTCAAAGAGAGCGGCGATTCCGTAGATGCAATCGCTGATAAGGTTGACCTTAACCGGAACAGCGTCCTTCTATGCCTGAAAAAATTCAGAGAAGGTGGTGTTGAAAACGCCATCTATGATGCTCCCGGCAGAGGCCGCAATGCAGAGATCACTGACGATGAGAAAGCCTGGATTATAAACGTTGCCTGCCAAAAGCCGACAGATTTTGGCTACTCCGCCGAAACGTGGACCTACGCGAAACTGACAGCGCATATCAATAAGACAGCTGAAAGTGCCGGTTATACAAGGCTCTCAACAATAACAAAAACAAGTGTCAAAAATATCCTGGATGCAGCAAATATAAAACCCCATCGGATACAGTATTACTGCGAGAACCGAGATCCCGATTTCGACGCAAAGATGCACCAGGTACTGCTGGTTTATAAGCAGATAGAGCTGCTCTTTGATGAAAATGGAGAACTGTTTATACCTGCAGGTGAACAGGATATTCATACCGTATCATATGATGAAAAGCCTGGGATTCAAGCTATTGCCACAACATCTCCTGATCTGCCGCCCACTTCAAAGAACGGCACAATCAAAAGAGACTATGAATACAAAAGGTTAGGAACGGTATCGCTTCTGGCAGCAATAGACCTGCTTACCGGTGAAGCGATTCCCCTGGTCAGAGATTCACACAAAAGTGAAGATTTCATTGATTTTCTGAAGATACTCAATGAAAAATACCCCGAAGGAGATACCATCCAGGTGATACTGGATAACCACACAGTTCATACCAGTAAGAAGGTGAAACAATATCTCGAAACAATACCCGGGAGATTCATATTCATCTTCACACCTAAGCACGGATCCTGGCTTAATATGATCGAGGGCTTTTTCGGTAAGATGACGCGACAAATGCTGCGCGGCATTCGGGTTGCAACAAAGCAGGAACTCATCGACCGGATTTACAAATACTTTGATGAAGTGAACGAAACGCCGGTTGTATATCACTGGAAATACAAGATGGAAGACTTTGGAACATCAATTGGTGTAGCTAATTAATTTACGTTCTACTAGATGATAAATGAAGAATTATGAAAAATCATAAGCCTCCTCTTTCTATTTATGATTTAGGGTTATTCAATAATTAGACATAGTAGAATAAGAATCAATTATTAATAGTATTATTATCTGTTATACCGCATCAGTCAGAAATGGCTGGTGCTTTTATTTTGCCCTGAAGGGAGGTGACGAGGTATGGCAAACAGGATAAAGGGGATCACCGTCGAGATCGGTGGCGATACTACAGGTCTTGATAAAGCCCTGAAGGGTGTCAATTCAACGATCAAAACGACTCAGTCTTCTCTGAAAGATGTGAACAAGCTCTTGAAACTGGATCCTACCAACACCAACCTCGTCACCCAGAAACAGAAGCTCCTGAAGGATGCAGTTAATGCAACAAAGGAAAAACTGGATGCACTCAAGACGGCTCAGGAGCAGGCAAGGCAGCAGCTGGAAGAAGGTACCCTCGGCCAGGACAAGTATGATGCACTGCAGAGGGAGATCATCGAAACGGAAGAAGAACTTCGGCGCCTGCAGCAGGAGGCGGAAACGACGAGTAGCGTTCTCTCCAAGATCGATGAAGCTGGAAAGAAGATCGAGAAGGTCGGGGATACGATCACAGGAGCAGGTAAGGCAGTAATGCCGGTGTCTACTGCTGTTGCAGGCCTTGGTGCCGTCACCATTAAGACCTCGGCTGATTTTGATTCTGCTATGAGCCAGGTGGCTGCTGTATCAGGGGCGGTCGGTGAGGACTTTGATGCTCTCCGAGACAAGGCTCGTGAGATGGGTGCCAAGACTAAGTTCTCTGCATCTGAGGCAGCCGATGCCATGAACTACATGGCTATGGCAGGTTGGAAGACAGAGGACATGCTCTCAGGTATCGAAGGCATCATGAATCTCGCAGCGGCTTCCGGAGAGGATCTTGCTACTACGTCTGATATCGTAACGGATGCCCTGACAGCTTTTGGACTTTCTGCGCAGGACTCTGGTCACTTTGCTGATCTTCTTGCAGCGGCATCGTCCAATGCCAATACGAATGTATCTATGATGGGCGAGACCTTCAAGTACTGCGCTCCGATTGCAGGGGCGCTGGGATACACGGCTGAAGATACAGCAGAGGCAATCGGTCTTATGGCCAATGCCGGAATCAAGTCCTCCCAGGCAGGTACTTCTCTTCGTACCATCATGACAAGGCTGCAGGGAGAACTGGAGCTATCCGGAGAAGCCCTCGGTGATGTGACGATCCAGACTGCGAACGCGGACGGATCCATGAGGGAGTTCTCTGATATCATCGCGGATTGTAGAGATGCCTTCTCCAAGATGACGGAATCGGAGAAAGCGGCCGCCGCAGAGACGTTGGTCGGAAAAAATGCCATGTCTGGGTTCCTCGCGCTGATGAACGCAGCTCCGGGAGATATTGAGAAGCTGGAAGGCGCTATCTCAACCTGCTCCGATGAGGTGGATGGTTATAGCGGAGCCGCGGAGAAGATGGCGGCAATTATGCAGGATAACCTGAACGGCCAGATAACGATCCTGAAGTCACAGCTGCAGGAGCTGGCGATCTCATTCGGTGATGCACTGATGCCGGCGGTCCGGAAGGTCGTCACTGCGGTCCAGGAATTCGTTGATAAACTGAACGGCATGAGCGAAAGCCAGCGGAACACGATCCTACGGATTGGCATGCTTGTGGCAGCCCTGGGACCTTTCCTTGTGATACTCGGTACGTGTATCTCTAAGGTCGGCATCGCCATGCAGGGCTTTGTAAAGCTCGCCGGATCTTTTGGAAAACTGAAAGTAGCTGTGGGAAATGCCCACGGCGTACTTGGAAAGATTGGAGCAGCACTGGGAGGTGTATCCGCACCGGTGCTAGCCGTTGTAGCAGTGATCGCAGTCCTTGTGGCTGCGTTTTTGCATTTATGGAAAACAAACGAAGGCTTCCGGGAAGCCATCATTGCGACCTGGGGGAAGATACGGTCCACAGTATCCACATTTGTGGAGGGGATAAAGCAGAGGCTTTCTGCTCTTGGTTTCAGTTTCTCCGATGCAGCAAATTTCATTCGCCTAATCTGGAATGGCCTCTGCCAGTTCCTGGGACCGATCTTCATAGGAGCTTTTAATGCCATCGCCGTAAACATTGAAACGATATTTGGCGTGATCACAGGGATCTTTGATGTATTTAGCGGACTGTTCACAGGCAACTGGGATCTGTTGTGGCAGGGCGTCAGCGAGATCTTTTCTTCCATCTGGAACGGGATCACCGGGACATTTACTAATGTCACCAATACGATGAAGAACGTCCTGAACGTATTTCGTTCCTTCTTTGGGACCAATATCACGAATGTCCTGAACACGGTGAAGGCTGTGGTGGTCTCGGTACTGTCTTACATCAGGAGCTTTTTCTCCAATGCGTGGAGCAGTATCCGAAGCACTACATCTTCCGTCTGGAACTCAATCAAAAATGCTATCGTACGGCCGATCGAGAGCGCGAGGGATGCGGTAAGGAACGCGATCAACAGGATCAAAGGATTCATGGACTTCGAGTGGAGCCTGCCGCATCTTAAACTCCCTCATATCAGTGTTTCCGGATCCGCGAATCCGCTGGACTGGTTAAAGGGCAGCGTCCCGCATTTCAGTGTTGACTGGTATAAGGTCGGTGGTATCTTCAACTCGCCCTCCATTATCGGCGTAGGCGAGGCAGGATCGGAGGTGGTCCTTCCGCTGGATGCCTTCTACTCCTACATGGACAGGGCAGTGAACAAAATCATCGCAGCATCCTCCGGTAGTGAGAACGCTGCCGTAATCTATGAAGCGGTCAAGGCCGGCATGCAGGACGCGGATATCGGTATCAGCCTGAACGGACGTGAGTTTGGCAGGACACTTAAAGGAATGGGGGTGAGCCTTGCATGATCCTGAAATACATAAGTTCAAGGGGAAGGGAATTCTCTTTTATGAGTGATGGACTCAAGGTGATGGGATCCAACTTCCACTCCTCGGGATGGAAAGCAGAAGGGCGGGATCTGGAGTTCGGGCTCAAAGTCAGCCGCTTCAAAAGAGAAGCACTCACTTATCAGGCGCAATTGGTGCTTATGGGCACACAGGAGGAAAATTTCGCGCTCCTTGATGCTTTTCATGATGCTCGTGTCTTTGATATCAGGAACAGAAGGCCGGGAAAGATCTACTGGAATTCCTACTGCGCCAGCTGTTATATCACCTCAATAGATCCTCAGCCGGATGAGTTCAGGCAGAAGGTCAATATTGAGGTTTTCTGTCCCTATCCCTTCTGGGTGAAGGAAGAAGTGATCAAGTTCTACGCTTCCGCAGTCGACGCCGACTCCGGCTACCTGGACTATGAGTACGACTTCCTTCACGACTACAAAGGAAAGACAGCCGGTGAGGGGAGGATCACGAATGATACCGCTGTCCCCTGCAGAATGAAGATCATGGTCTATGGCCCGGCAGTAAATCCGAAGATCTGGATTGGGGAACACTACTACAGTGTTCTCTGTACCCTGGACGAGGGAGATACGCTCACGATCGACCAGGTGAATGAAACAGTGATCCGGGAGACAGGAGAGCTGGGACGCAGAAAGAAGATCAATGAATTCAATAACCGCAGCAAAGAGGAAAGCGTTTTCACTCCGGCGCCGATCGGCCAGAGTGTGGTGAACTGGTCGGGGAGCTTTTACTTTGAGATCACCATGTATAAGGAAAGGGATGAGGCGAAATGGAAAGATTGATCATTGCGGACGAGAGCCTTGCGGAGATTGGCTTTCTCGACTTTGATATCGATCTGGAACTCGGGGATTCAAATGACTTCGTGATCTACATTCCCTATCCGGAATGGGACGGGAAACTGCAGCCGGGAATGTATGTATATATCCCCGGTACGGAATACGGCGGCGTGATCCGAGCTATTTCAGGCAACACAAAAGAGGACCAGATCCAGATCACGGGAACGACATGGAGGGGGATGCTGGCGCAGCGCTTTATCTGCCCTCCAGCCGGATCTGATTATTTCACAGTATCCGGGGAACTCAATTCTTGTATCAGGGCCGTGATGGGTAGCAGCTTCGGAGATCTGTTTGCGGTTAAAACTGACCGGGTGATCAGGATCCTTTCTGATTACAGGTTCGAACGGTACTGCTCCGTGCTGGACGGACTTACAAAGATGCTGCAGGAGAACGGCTATAAGCTGGTAATCACATACAACCAAACACAGGAAGCCGGATATGTCCTACTGTCCGCTGAGACCATCAGGGATCTTTCCGGTAAGGTACAGATCTCCCAGGATTATCAGCTGGATTTTATCAGCAGGAAGGACTACGGGTTTGTGAACCATCTGATCTGCTTGGGGTCAGGACAGCTGAAGGACAGGACGGTAGTCCATCTATATGCCAATGAGGACAGGGAGATAAGTCAGACGCAGACCTTTACAGGCGAGAAGGAGATCCAGGCCGTGTATGACTATCCCAACGCTGAAGACGCAGCGGCGCTGATCATGGACGGGACGAAGAAGCTGACGGAACTCATTAGCACAGATGAGATGGAAGTATCGATCGAAGAAGGTGCAGACATAGATGTCGATATAGGGGATGTGGTCGGAGGCCATGATTACATCACAGGGATCGATTTGAAGGTAACAGTAACGAAGAAGGTCCTGAAGATCACGGGGGGAGTTTCTTCAGTTGAATATGGATTGGAGGAGATAAAGTGAAGATCGTAACAGGTTACAGGGGAGAGCCCCATATCACCAGTCAGGACCATCAGAGCTTCTACCAGGGGGTGTTTGGAAGGCAGATGTACGTCCTGGGAACGGGGAACGAGTTTGAAGCACAGCTTACAGATACCAACACGATCACGGTCAGCGACGGGGATGGGATCATGCAGGGCTGTCATTTCAGGATAGATCTTGGCGAAGAGGAAAATATCGTGATGCAGCCGGGAAGCAGCGGCATGTATCGGAATGACCTCCTGGTCGCAAGGTACACAAAAGACGCGGCAACAGGCGTGGAGGATGTGAGCCTTGTGACGATCACGGGGACACCTTCGGAGGGAACTCCGACGGTACCGTCTTACAACACAGGGGAGATAGTAAACGGGGAGACGGTAGACTTTCCACTATACAGAGTGCATTTCAGCGGATTTACGATCGACGACATCGTGCCGCTGTTTTTTATTATGCCATCTCTGGAGGCAGTCTATCAGAGCCATGAGGCTCTGGCGGATATTGTTGATGGTCTGCTGTCATGGAAATTTGCGGCATCATCGACAGGATCCAATCTGATGACGATGCCGGTAGCATCTATCCATGAGATCGGTGTAGTCACGAAGCTGACAATGAGCGGCAGTTCTCCTATTTATCTGTCGAAGGTAATTCCGGATGTATTTATCGACCGTGACGGGACGTATTCACAGTTTGCAACAAGGTGGGGGACTGCTTTTGACGGCGATGTAGTCTGGCTGGCCTATAAGTATCAGGGACGCACCTATATAAAGCTTAACAATGCTTACAACGGAAAAAACAACGTTCTGGCCAACTGCACGACCTGGGTCTACTACAGATGAGGAGGGAACAATTATGAAGGAGTTCTGGAACATGATACAGATCACTTTTGCAGCTGTTGGCGGCTGGCTCGGTTACTTTCTTGGAGGATGCGACGGGCTTCTCATAGCCCTGGTGGTGTTCGCCGTTACGGATTATATCACCGGAGTCATGTGTGCCATCGCCGACAAGAAGCTGTCCAGTGAGATCGGATTCAAAGGGATCTGCAGAAAAGTAATTATATTCATGCTGGTGGGCATTGCCCACGTGCTTGACATCAATGTGATCGCCACCGGGAGCGTGCTCCGGACGGCGGTCATTTTCTTTTATCTCTCCAATGAGGGCGTGAGCCTTCTGGAGAACGCGGCGCATCTGGGGCTGCCTGTCCCGGAAAAGCTCAAGGATGTACTGGAGCAGCTCCACGACAGGGCTGAGAAGGAAAAGGAGGAAGAGTGATGGCTTATACGAACAGTAAGATGGTGGTTCATACAAAACTGAGTCCTAACCATTCCGGGCAGAGGACTCACAGCATCGACAGGATCTCGCCCCACTGCGTGGTGGGGCAGGTGACTGCCGAGAGCCTGGGTAACCTCTTTGCACGCGCCTCCTATCAGGCGTCCAGCAATTACGGCATCGACAAGGACGGACGCGTCGGACTTTACGTGGAGGAGAAGAACCGCTCCTGGTGCACCTCGAGTAGTGCTAATGACCAGAGAGCAGTGACGATCGAATGCGCATCTGACACATCCAGTCCTTACCGGATGAATGATGTGGTATACCAGACGCTCATCAAGCTCTGCGCAGATATCTGCAGGCGGAACGGGAAGAAGAAATTGCTCTGGTTCGGGGACAAGAACAAGACCCTGAACTATTCTCCGGCATCCGACGAGATGGTCATCACGGTCCACCGCTGGTTCGCCAATAAGAGCTGTCCAGGCGATTGGCTCTATTCAAGGCTGGGTGATCTGGCAAATAAGGTCACAGCGGAGCTTGGCGGTACGGCTGTACCTGTTGAAACAGAGGTCATGCTTGGCAAGGATGACCAGGGCAGCGCCGTTGAGGAGATGCAGAAGATGCTGATCGCCTGCGGATACTCCTGCGGCAGCTGCGGAGCAGACGGCATTTTTGGTAATGATACGCTGAAGGCAGTCGAGGCATTCCAGAGGGCAGCAGGACTCTCTGTGGATGGTATCTACGGCCCTAAGTCAAAATCGGCTCTGACTGCGCAGTATCAGAGCAGAGGGAAAACGGATACTAAGCCTTATACAGAAGCCTTCATTGAGAAGGTAGCCCCATTAGCACAGGCAGACCAGAAGGCACATGGTATCCTGGCATCTATCACGCTGGCGCAGGCAATCCTTGAATCCGGATGGGGGCGAAGTGAGCTGGCCGTCAATGCCAACAACCTCTTCGGTATGAAGAAGTCGCTTTCCGGAAACACCTGGACAGGATCCACCTGGGACGGAAAGAGCGTCTACAGCAAGGAGACAAAGGAAGTTTATTCCTCCGGCCCTGCGACGGTGCGGGCGGATTTCAGGGCCTATAAGTCCTGGCAGGATTCTGTTAGCGATCACTCTGCCTATCTTCTTGGCGCCAGAAAGGGCAGCGCCATCCGGTATGAAGGGCTGAAAGGCTGCGCGGATCACCGGAAAGCAGCGCAGATCATCAAGGATGGCGGATACGCCACCAGCCCCACATATGTGGATAAGCTCTGCAGCATCATTGGAGAGTGGAAACTCACGCAGTACGATGTGATGGATACTCCTGCAAAGAAGGAAGAGAAGCCGGATACCGCCGCTATGGCGATCACGATCTATGTGCCGGGCTTTACGACAAGCAGGAGCGATGAGCGGCATGGTGACGGCATGGTGATTCACAGCGAATCCGGCCAGACGCTCGTCATCGATGGCTTTGACGGCGGAGCACCTACTACGTCGTTGATCAGCTACCTGAAGAAACATAATTATAAGGAACTGCACCTAATGCTGTCCCATCCTCATTACGACCACTACAAAGGACTCCGGATGATCATGGCGGACAGCTTTTTCAGTATCAAGACCTTTTTCTGTTATGACCCGGACAGCATCAAACATGGCATCGGAAGCAGCGCCAATGGAAGATCCGTCAAGGAAGACTATGACAACCTGAACGCCTGCATCAACCAGGCAAAGGGGAGAGGTGCCACGATCGACTATCTGGATACGGGAAGATATGTGGTTCTTGGTGATATCGAGTTCAAGGTGTGGAGGAAGCAGCCGACACACTTCACGGACTTGGATGACGGTAACGCCTATGCTTTCACCAATGACGGGTCCTTATGCTGCTATTTCTCGAAGCTCAGATTCCTCACTACTGGTGACGGCCCTACAGATCTGAAGGAAGCGATCGCGTACTTTGGTGACAAGGTCTATGTCCTGAAGGTTCCCCATCACGGAAACAGCTGCTCGAAGAGCAATGCTCAGGCAGCAAGAAATGCCGGCTGCGTAATCGCCTTTGAGACCAACATCGAGTCAAAGGGTCCCGGTACAACGGACTTTACGGCGTATGGAGCAAGGCGCCTGATCGAGCAGGGCGTAAAGGTCCTGATGCAAAACAAGGATATCATTATGACAGCTTCCGGCGGAAAGCTTACCGTGAGGCAGGGCGGAAGCACCTGGACGTTCGATGTGCCTTACGATGGAAAGCCTGCACAGCTCTACCGCGTCAGGAAGAGCTGGTCCAACGTGAACTCCCAGATCGGCGCTTACAGCATTCTTGCCAATGCGAAGGCAGCAGCAGATAAAGCTGGTAGCGCCTATGGAGTGTTTGACTGGAACGGGAAGGAGGTCTACAGGGCATCCGGAGTAAAAGATCCGTATCTCGTCCGAGTGACGAAGGTGATGGATATACGGAAAGGGCCGGGGACAAGCCACGGTAAAGCTGAAAGGAAGTGTCCCGCCGGGATCTTTACGATTGTTGAGGTGAAGGGTGACTGGGGAAGGCTTAAGAGCGGAGCCGGATGGATTCAGCTCAGCAAGACGGAGAAGATTTGAGTAGTGAAAAGCCTGAGGGTTGTATCGGAGAGATACGGCTCACAGGCTTTTCTTTTGTTGACAATATATATATATATATAATTTTATTTGGGTATTTGTGCATTATGTATGCTTACATTTGTGGGCTGTGAGCCCACCAATTTTTTCAGAAAATAACAGATAATTAGTAAAGTCAGACTATTGATAATGTGTTTATAGCTTCGAAGAGTATACGGTTTTTAAATGGAGGAAAAGGTGGACTTTAAAAAAAAGAAAGGAGCATACATTGAGCTTCGTAATGGTCTTCAAAAATACCTTGATGCAAAGTCAATTAATGGAATGAAAGCAATCTCATCAGACAGGCTGGAAGCTACCATTATTATCGATACACTAAGAGGCCGAGACGAACGAGAAGAGTTTATTACAGACCTCAAAAGCAATAAGTGTCTATATGAAGGTTCATTCATGAATAAAGCATTAAATGGAGTCTTCAATTTCGACAGAATAGATCAAATAGCCAGTTCAGAATGAAGTAAAGGAGGAGCTTGTCATGGACGAAAAAACAGTGATAGTAGGAAAAATGTCAAAAAAGACTGCCATAATACCCTTAATCATAGGGGGCTGCTTATTCATTTTGGGGTTTTTACTATATTCAGTTAATTTTGGTGGCGCTAAGATTAGTTCGTATAGTGGAAACAAGAAACCTTTTGGAGATTTACTGTTCTTTACATCATCCACAAATTCTGTAATTACAGTTATTCTATATCTGGGATTGCTGTTAATGGTTATTGGTGTTATTTTTTACATTGCGGTCTCTAAGGTATCTATCACTGTTACTGATAAACGAGTATATGGTACTGCGACATGGGGAAAGCGAGTTGATCTACCTTTTGACTCAATTTCGGCTGTTTCAACCGCAATGTTTAATAGCATTGCAGTTGCAACATCTTCAGGATCAATTAAGTTTTCCTGTATTGAAAACTATGAAGATGTACATAAAGAAATCAGCAAATTACTTATCGATCGCCAAAATGCTGGGAAGAGTACAATTATCGTTGAGAAAGAAACAGTTGCTGACAAAGATATTGCGGCTGAATTAAAAAAATACAACGAATTACTGAAAGAGGGTATTATCACACAAGATGAATTTGATGCAAAGAAAAAGCAATTATTAGAGCTATGATATTATTCATCAAGCATAAAATGTAAAGCTCGCAGTTCGCTGCGAGCTTTTTCTTTTTATGTTCAAAAGTTCTCCCAGACGTTATAAAAATCAGCCCTAAGCAGGCATGGGAAGGCAGAGGGATGGATAAGTTCCCTCAGAAGGGAGAACGAGAAAATGCAAGTTACAAAAATCACAACCCCTGCTGAACCTGCTGTGCCCAAGGCGCATCAGCTTTCTGAGAAGCAGTTATACGACGAGATCAACTATCACCGGGCCGAGGGGCTGTCAAAAAAGATGCTGGAAAAAGGGCTCATCACCCCTGATGAATACGACAAACTCCTGGTCGAAATCCGGAAGATATTTGTGCCAATTTTGGCGGAGCTCTTATGAGAATTGAGTTGATATGTGTCGGATAGTATCGCAACATTGGACTACGATCAGGAGGCGAGACCATGAAAAAGATAACGAGAATTGAGCCCACGGCGGCGCAGCCCGTGATGACAAAAACGAAAGTCGCTGCCTACTGCAGGGTCTCCACCGAAGCGGATGCCCAGCTTGTCAGTCTGGAAACACAGAAAAGCCATTATGAAGAGCTCATAAACGCAAACCCGGACTGGGTGTTCGCAGGGCTTTATTACGACGAGGGCATCAGCGGGACCAGTAAGGAGAAGCGGCCCGCGTTGCAGCGGATGATCGCAGATTGTGAAGCTGGAAAAATAGACCGGGTCTTAGTTAAGTCATTATCGAGATTTGCCCGCAATACCACGGACTGCTTGGAGCTGACCAGAAAGCTGCTCGGCCTCGGGGTGACGATCTACTTTGAGAAAGAGAACCTCGACACCGGATCGATGGAGTCGGAGCTTCTGCTCTCGATCATGAGCAGCCTTGCGGAAAGCGAGTCCTTATCCATTTCGGAGAACAACAAGTGGGGAATCCGGCACCGGTTCGAGAACGGGACGTTTAAGATCGCCAGTCCTCCTTACGGCTTCGATTCGAAGGACGGAGAGATGGTCATTAACGAGGAAGAAGCCAGCTGGGTCCGCTGGGTCTACGAGCAGGCGCTGAGCGGAAAATCAAGCGGAGCGATTGCGCGGGAGCTCAACGAAAAACAGGTACCCACACAGAGAAACGGAAACTGGACGGGCACCACGATCCGGGGGATGCTTACCAACGAAAAGTACATCGGCGACTGCCTGTTCCAGAAGACCTACTCGGATTTCCGCTTTCGCAGGCACTACAATCACGGCGAGCGCGATCAGTTCTATATGGAAGATCATCATGAGGCGATCATCAGCCGGGAAGACTTTGAGGCTGCAGGAGCACTCTTGCAGCAGCGGGCGCGGGAGAAGAACATCAAAAAGGAAGAACTGCGGGTCACTAACAAGTATCCGTTTACCGAGATGCTTGTCTGCGGAGAGTGCGGCAGAAGATTTAAGCGGCACATCAACACAACAGGGAGCCTTAAGTATCCGGTTTGGGTCTGCAGTCAGCATCTGGAAAACGTGGGAGCCTGCTCCATGAAGTCCATCCGGGAGTTCGATCTGGAGCGTGCCTTCACGACCATGATGAATAAGCTCATCTTTGCAAAGAAGGATGTATTGGATGCGCTGCTTGATGGTATCCGAGGAGAGACGCATAAGGAAAATCTGCGACGGATCAATGAGATCGACCAGAAACTGGAACAGAACGTGGAGCGGCGGCAGACCCTGACCACCATCATGACGCGGGGCTACCTGGAGCCTGCACTCTTCACGCAGGAGAGCAACACACTCGCCGCCGAGGCGGATGTGCTCACTGCGGAAAAAGAGCAGCTGGTGAAGGAGATCAGCGGCAGCCTTCATAAAACGGATGCGCTAAACGACTTGATCCGGTACGCGGGACACGCCGAGCCGGACCCTCATTTTGACGGGAAACTGGTCGGGCGGTTTCTCGACCACGCAGAGGTGCGGAGTCGAAACGAGGTGGTTTTCCATCTCAAATGCGGCCTGCGCCTGACAGAAAGGATTGGTGAAAATGAGTAGAGGACATACGCCTTTTGGCTACAGGATCGAAAACGGCGTTGCAGTGATCTGCGAGGATCAGGCAGAGCAGATCCGGAAGATCTACACCGGATACCTTGGCGGACTTTCCCTGAGAAACGCAGCGAAGGAAGCTGGGATAAAAATGGTGCATGCCTCGGTCAGGCGGCTCCTGCAGAATCCGCACCTTTTGGGTGACGACTTCTACCCGGCCATCATTGACAGAGAGACCTTCGACGCCTTTGAGAAAGAACGTAAGCGCCGGGAAAAAGCGCTGGGCCGGGACAATATGCAGAAGAAAACCGTGGAGCCGGTTCCCGCGCCCACATCCTTCCGGATGGCACAAGCGGCACAGATCTTCAGTGATCCTTACCAGCAGGCGGAGTACATATACAGCTTGATTGAAAGTGAGGTTTGAAATGGCAACAGTGAGAATGATCCCTGCCCGGCCTGCGGTCGGCGCGAGGAAGAAAACAGAGAATGCTCCCAAGATCCGGGTGGCAGCATACTGCCGCGTCTCTACGGATACAGATGAGCAGGCGACAAGCTACGATGCCCAGATCGAGCATTACACAGATCTCATCGCAAAGCATCCGGAATGGGAGCTGGCAGGAATCTACGCGGACGACGGCATCTCCGGCACCAACACGAAGAAGCGCGAAGAGTTCAACCGGCTGATCGATGACTGCATGGCAGGCCGTGTAGATATGGTGATAAGTAAGTCGATTTCGAGATTTGCCCGCAACACCCTCGACTGCCTGAAATACATCCGGCAGCTAAAGGAAAAGAACATCGCAGTCTTCTTTGAGAAGGAGGCGATCAACACGCTGGACGCCAAGGGCGAGGTCCTGCTCACCATCATGGCGTCCCTTGCGCAGCAGGAGAGCCAGAGCCTTTCCCAAAACGTTCGGCTGGGGCTTCAGTACCGCTACCAGCAAGGCAAGGTGCAGGTCTGCACGAACCGGTTCCTCGGTTATGACAAAGACGAGGAAGGCAACCTGGTCATCAATCCGGAAGAGGCTGAGGTGGTGAAACGGATCTACCGGGAGTACCTTGAGGGAAAGAGCTACTACGCCATCGGGCAGGGCCTCACAGCGGACGGCATCCGGACGGCAGCAGGCAACGATTACTGGCTGGCCTCCACGCTGAAGAAGATCCTGACGAATGAGAAGTACATCGGCGATGCGCTCTTACAGAAGACAGTCACCACAGACTTCTTAAATAAGAAGAGAGTGGTCAACAAGGGCATCGTGCCGCAATACTATGTGGAAAACAGCCACGAAGCCATCATTCCCCGTGATCTCTTCATGCAGGTGAAGGAGGAGATGGTCCGTAGGGCACGACTGGATACCGGCACCGGAAAGAGGCGGGTCTACAGCGGAAAGTACGCGCTTTCACACCTTGTGTACTGCGCTCACTGCGGTGACATTTTCCGAAGATCGCAATGGTTCATCAGGGGAGAGCACATTCCGGTCTGGCGCTGCATCAGCAGGCTGGAGAAAAAGAAATCCGGCATCGACTGTCCTTCACGGACCCTTTACGAGGCGGATCTGCAGGCTTCGGTCGTGACGGCCTTCAATCAGCTGGTCGAGCAGAAGGAAGACTTCCTGCCCGGCATGCGGCTCGCTATGGAGCGGATGCTCGGACAGAGCAACAGCCCGAGGGTTACAGAGATCGATAAGCAGCTGGAAGCCCTGCAGAAGGAGCTGCTGAAGAAAGCCAACGCCAATCAGGGGTTCGACTCGCTGGCCGACGAAATTGATGCGCTCCGGGAGGAAAAGCAGACTCTTCTGATGGAGGACGCAAGCCGCGCCGGACTAAGACAGCGGCTGACTGAGTTCGAAGAATTTCTGGACGGGCAGGTGACGGGGCTGACAGATTATGATGAGGCGATGGTCCGGCAGCTGGTCGAGCGGATCACGGTTTACGATGACCATCTTGCCTTTGAGTTCAAGTGCGGCATTGAAACGGAAGTACAGATGTGAACAGAAGCATCACGCAGGCGCTCCTTCGGGGCGCTTGTTTTTTTGTCTGCGCGGTAGAAAAGTTCACAGGAGCGTGCTATACTTATAAAGTCATAGGTTGATATTT
>CACZJD010000001.1 GCA_902781325.1 uncultured Lachnospiraceae bacterium | reverse complement strand
AGTACGATCTCATATCCGAGGCTTCGGAGTGCTTTACAGGCCTGAGTGCCGGAATAGTCAAATTCACACGCCTGCCCGATGACGATGGGACCTGAACCGATGATCAATATTTTATGAATATCAGTGCGCTGTGCCATAAGTCCTCTCTTTCTTTAGTTTTGCTAAACCCTTAATCTCATAAATTGTAATTGAATGACAAAAGAATTTCCACTACTAATTTGGTTAATATTTGTAAAAAATATATTAAAACAACGACATACTGAAGAAATAATATTTACAAAAGTGTTACAAAATAGTAAAATATAAATCATATAAGAATTATTGCTTTCTCGAAAACAGGTTCTTTTCTTTATAAAGGGATTCGGAAAATGAATACAATTAAAAGGATCATATGGATTTCTTCTGTTATTCTGATCCTTGTATCGTCAGCGGGGCGAGGGGCTCACGCGGCAGAAACGGCAGATGGGGTGCCGCAGACAATACAGACGGAAGCGGGCTCTCTGCTCGTCGAGGCGGAATCCGCCGGCAGTTTCAGATATGAGGAAGAGGAAGGAAAACTCTACATTTACGGGGGGACAGTCTCTATAAGGCTTAATCCTGCTGCTGATTATTCCAGGGATAAGATCGAAGTGTCCGGATACGCGACTCTATTGCTCAGGGGAGTGAGGATCGTTGCGGATAACGGGCCTGCGCTGAGGGTGATCCCGGGAGCGGAGGCGGAAATACGGCTTGCAGAGGGAGAAAAAAACGAAGACGGAGACGTGACGATCCCGGAGAACTATCTTCAGGGAGCGGAAGGCTGTGCAGCTATTGAAGCGGGAACACTTCCCGGCGGGGAAGAAGGCCGCCTTCTTGAAGCGGGTCTTAGAATAAGAGGGAAAGGATATCTTGCAGCAGTCGGAGGAGACGGTGCTGCAGCGATCGGAGGAAGCCGGGGGCAGCATGCCTGCGGCCGTATTGTATTTGAAGAAGGAAATATCAGCGCAGTCGCCGGTAAAAATGCAGACGCGGTAGGCTGCGGCGAGGGAAGCGGCGCACTGCCATTAAAAGCTCCGTTGGTCTCGGAACAGACCGGTTCATTTATTGCTCTTTCGGACGGAACAGGACATGCGATCACTTCCGCGCAGGAAAACGAAGAGAATGAGGAAGAAGAACTGCTTCCGGAAGGTTTTGCGCCGGCATCAATATTAAGGGGAGTATTCACAGAGGCGGATGATCCGGCGGGTCTTGAGAATGTCAGGATCAGAGATACCCAGGGAAACAAAGAGATCAGTTTCAACATGCCTGAGGGATACTGTGAATTTGCAGTTAAAACTGATGCGGACTCTGAGTATATGATCGAGCAGGGCGGCCGTATTTTCGCAAAATCCGTATCAGAAGACAGCGATGAGACTGATGCGGAGGCTGTTCATTTCAAAGGAACGACACATTACGATGAGAATCCGGTCTTTTTGACGACGCTTGATTCGAACCCTTCGATCGATATCGAAGTAACAGGCTTATGGGAAGACGGAGAAGACGCAGACGGCACAAGACCTGAAAGTTTTGATGTAACCCTTTACGCAAACGGAAAAGAGACCGGCAGAACGATCACGCTGAGTGAAGAGAACGACTGGAACGGAACCTTTGATGAATTGGCAGTCTATTCGGATGGTGTAAAGCAGTCCTATTCTATTGTGGAGGACAGACTGGACGGCTATACGGGACTGATCAGCGGTTCCGATCTTGACGGCTATACGATCACCAACACGCACAGGCCGCTGCCCGAGGGCAGAAGCGGAGAAGAGGAGATCGAGCAGAGGAGCAGGGGAACTTTTGAAGAAGGAAGAATTGTTGCCACTGTCCTGACAACGAAAGTATCGCGTTCCATGCCTGCCAGGACCAGTACCACGATCAAAAAGTCACACTCGGCAAAGACGGCGGATTCGTCGGACTCGATCCTGTGGGGAGGAGTGCTCCTTTTTGCAGTGACCACACTGTTTATTTGGATGCGCATCGAACAGAAAAAGGAATGACATAAACAGTAAAGAAATATTTCACAGAATGTTCAGAAAAAAACCGGCCGGTCCGTTTGACTTGCCGGTCTTTTTCATGTAAAACATGGGAAGTACAGTTGGAGTATTCTGACAGATCGACACGGAGGAAAGACCATGGTCAATGAACTGATCGACAAGATCCGCTATTTTGTCCCTGTGCTCTTTTCTGAAGAGGACAGGCTGATATTTCTGGTGGTCATGACAATGATCGTCATGCTGCCCGTATTTCTTTGCTTTTTGCGACACAAGCCTTTGGTCAGAGGTACCGCGCTGATCATATTTGCTGTTTATGTGATCGGAAACCTCAGTTTTACATTGCTTGGAAGGGGAGGAACCGGTTCGACCAGACTTCCTGCTTTTGAGAGTTACCGCCAGGCTTTCAACCTGGATCTCGGGCTTAAGGAATTTCTCAATGCACTCCGGGAAGGTCCCCGGGAGGCGCTGCAATATATCCATATTGGCAGCCGCAATGCGGCCAGAGAGGTATTTCTCAATATTCTTCTCTATATTCCCATGGGATATCTGCTGCCTTTTATGATAAAACCTATGAGATACAGCGTAATTGCCTGCACAGCCGCCGGTTTTATATGCAGCGCAGCGACAGAATGCGCGCAGTTAAGATACGGCCTCGGGTACTTTCAGCTGGATGATATTTTGAACAATACTCTGGGGTGTTTTATCGGGGCGATGCTGGGCTGTACACTCTCAAGAGTGTGGCGTACGAAATGATAATAATAGTAAAAAAAGAGTAAATTCTTTGCATATTTAACAAAAATTGTGTTTATATATCTCTTTTTGTGGTAAAATATCACCAAGTAAGTGGTGATTTGCCAACTAAATAAGGAGGTAGTAATATGGCAGATATTTATGCAAACATGGGTAAAAACCTGATCGGGACCAAGACATTTGACAATCTGATGGAAGCGTTCGCCGGCGAGTCCCAGGCACGCAATAAGTATACTTATTTTGCTTCCAAGGCAAGAAAAGACGGATATGTTCAGATCGCCAAGATCTTCGAAGAAACTGCTGCAAATGAGAAGGAGCACGCCAAGATCTGGTATAAGATCCTCGAGGGCGTACACAGCACAAAGGATAATCTTGAGATCGCCGCAGACGGTGAGCAGTATGAATGGCAGGAGATGTATCCCGAATTTGCCAAGACAGCAAGAGAAGAGGGATTTGCCGATATCGCCAATCTCTTTGAGATGGTTGCGGCGATCGAGAAAGAGCACGAAGCAAGATACCGCAAACTGATCGCGAACATCGAGGGCGGCCTGGTATTCTCCAGAGACGGAGACCGCGTATGGGAATGCGGCAACTGCGGACATATCGTGATCGGTCCCGCTGCTCCTGATGTATGTCCTGTTTGTGATCATCCTCAGGCATATTTTGAACTGCGGGCTGATAACTATTAAGTCAGAAGAATGTATGGCGCGGCTTCCATCGGAATTTTGCGCAGCGTATAGCACACTGATGGGGGATTATTCGCGAGAATGATCCTCCTTATCAATTGAAACAAATTCATATCGGGCCAAGGAAACTGATGATTGACCTGAATGAGGCAGGAGTCTTACGGAGGCGGGCAGATGGAGAGACGTGAACATGTTGTTTACAGCAGCCACCTTAAAAGGGATATGCATATCATTCAATACGGGTATTCAGGGGTGCCTTTTCTCGGATTTCCCACGCAGTGCGCGCCGTGTACCAATTATGAAGACTTTGGCGCGACGCGTGCCCTAAAGGCATATCTTGAGAGCGGAGAGATCCAGATCTTTTGCGTGGAGAACGTTGATGATGAGAGCTGGTATTGTAAAGACGGCATCAACACGTGGAGAAGCGCGAGGCAGGAAAGTTATCATCGTTTCATCGTGGATGAAGTCCTTCCTCTCATAAAGGCGTTCACTCCGTCCGGGATGCGCCCCTTTGTGATGGGGGCCGACATGGGGGCTACACAAGCCGCGATCTCTTTTTTCAGAAGACCGGAACTGTTTAACGGTGTGATCGCTCTCTCGGGAATATATGATTCCTCTTACTATTATCACGGCTGGATGGACAGTACACTGTACGACAATTCGGTCGAGTGTTTCCTTGCGAATATGCCGGAGGATCATCCCTGGATCCGTGAGTACAACAGTTCCATTATTCTGATGTGCTGCGGCAAGGGCGCCTGGGAAGATGAGTGCTGCAGGACACTGAAAAATCTCGAGAGGATACTGCATCGAAAGAGGATCAACGCCATGATCGAATACTGGGGAGAAGACGTCAGTCATGACTGGGTCTGGTGGAAGTATCAGCTTGAATACTTTATTCCTATTGTGATCAGGGAGCACCAGCTGGTCACATAAAGTTGAGAGGAGACGGACGCTATATTTTGCCGTATATGCCAATGGTGCGCAATTGACGAATTCGTAAATGGCAAGTATACTGCATATTGTGGATCCAAAGGGCTGTGAAGAGATTTCACAGCCCTTTTTCAGGATTTGCCCGCTGCCGGAAAAACCGGCGGCCGGAAATAACTGTTAACAGAAAGGAATCAAATTTATGAAAAGACAGTGCGGTATTCTTATGCCCGTATTCTCACTTCCCTCCCGTTTCGGCATCGGATGCTTTGACAGAGAGGCTTATGCGTTTATCGATTTTCTCAAGGCTTCCGGACAGAGCATGTGGCAGGTGCTGCCTTTCTGCCAGACCGGATTTGGCGACAGCCCTTATCAGTCGGTTTCTTCCTTCGCGGGGAATCCGTATTTTATCGACCTTGAACAGTTGATCGGCGACGGCCTTCTTTCGTGGCAGGAGTGCGAATCCGTCTGGTTCGGCTCGGACCGGGAGAAAGTGGACTACGGCGCAATGTATGAAAACCGCTATCCTTTGCTCAGAAAAGCGTACGAGAGGTTTAAGGAAAGCATCAGCGGAAGACTGCAGAACGGTGCGTCCGCACAGGTGAAGGAGTACAGAGCTTTTCTTAAAAAGGAAGCATACTGGCTGGAAGACTACGCACTGTATATGTCGATCAAGCAGAGAGAGCAGGGAAAGAGCTGGCAGAACTGGGAAGAGGGTCTGAAGATGAGAGAACCTGAAGCTCTGAAAAAGGCCAGACTGGAGCTTGAGAATGAGATCGGCTTCTACTTTTTCCAGCAGTACGAGTTCGAGAGACATTGGGAGAAACTGCACGCATACGCGAAAAAGCAGGGGATCAGCATCATAGGCGATATTCCTTTCTATGTAGCAATGGACAGCGCCGCATCATGGGCACACAAGGAGATCTTCCACATGGATAAGGAAGGAAATCCGATCGATGTCGCGGGATGTGCGCCGGATGCTTTCTCCAAGACAGGCCAGTTGTGGGGAAACCCGCTCTATGACTGGAAAGCTCTTAAGAAGAACGGTTATCAATGGTGGATCAACCGGATCGCGCGCAACATGGAGTTTTACGACGTCCTCCGGATCGATCACTTTAACGGATTTGCCGAGTACTATGCAGTACCTTACGGGGATAAGACAGCGGAGAAGGGAAAGGTCTGTAAAGGACCGGGCATGGATTTCTTCAAGAACCTTAAAAATGCTCTCGGAGATGTCCCGATCATTGCGGAAGATCTCGGAACGCTGACTCCTGTGACAGAGAAACTTCTTGAAGACGCTGGATATCCCGGCATGAAGGTCCTGCAGTATGCTTTTGACTGGACCGAATACAGCTATTATCTGCCTTACAATCACATAAAGAACTGTGTGGTCTACACGGGAACGCATGATAATACGACCACGAGGGCATGGATCGAAGAGATCAGCGATCATGACAGGGATCTCGCGAGGAGGTATATCCACTCCGAGAATACGGATTACGGTACTTTCGTTTGGGATATGATCAGAGAGGCTTATCGCAGCGTGGCGGATCTCTGCATTATTCCCATGCAGGACTATCTGGTCAAGGGGAAAGAAGCGAGGATCAATCATCCCGGAACCCTCGGCGAAAACTGGCAGTGGAGGCTGCAGCCCAATTTCCTGTCCAGGGATCTGAGCGAGAGCATTTACAAACTTGCCAAACTTTACGGCAGGATTCCCAAAAAAGAAGAAAAAATGAAATGATCCTCAAGTTTATGCCGTTTCTTCCGTGTTTTGTATTGGAATGATATCGTAAAGAGTGATACTATATTTTTGTAATAATTATTAACTTCGGAGGAAGGAATGGCAACGCGGAAACAAAAAAAGAAAAAAACAAATATTTTCGTCGTCATACTGAAAACTCTGCTGCTGCTTATGCTCGTCGGTATCCTGGCAGTCCTGGGCGTTTTCTATTTTGGCGGTTACTATAGCAGAGTAAAAGCTTTGAAGGACGAAGCGGACGCCTTCGTGAGCGCATCCACTAAGGAGACTTTTGTGCCCACGCAGACCGGAGAGATCTATGATTCGGAGGGGAACCTGATCTCCGAGACTCATCCGGAGAAGGATTCCAATTATCTTACATCCGCGGAGATCCCTGATCTGTTCAGAAAAGCGATGATCAGCATCGAGGATAAGAACTTTTATAACCACGGAGGCGTGGACTATAAGGCGATCGTCCGCGCAGCAAAGGAATTCGCGGTGAACAGGCAGATCACGCAGGGCGGCAGTACGATCACGATGCAGCTCGCCAGGGGAATCTTCCTCAACAACGGAAGATCCTGGGAGAGAAAAGTCGAGGAGATCTTTATTGCCTGGGACCTTGAGAAGAAATACAGTAAGGACCAGATCCTTGAGTTTTATCTCAATAACGTATACTTCATGAACGGCTATTACGGCATCGCGTCCGCCTGCGAGGGATATTTCAACAAGACTCCTGACCAGCTGGATCTTTCTCAGGCAGCTTTCCTGTGCGCGATCCCCAACAGCCCGACTTACTATGACCCGCTGACACATCCCGATCACACGATTGACAGAAGGAATCTCATCATCCGGAATATGCTGGACGACGGGGTGATCTCTCAGGGAGAGTATGACCAGGCTGTCAGCGAGGAGATCGTGCTGGATCTGTCCGCGCAGGATGAAGAAGCACGCAACGAGAACACATATGTACTTACTTATACCTATAAATGCGCGACGGAAGCCCTGATGCAGATTGAGGACCCGGATTTCTCCTTCCGCTATGATTTCGCAAGTGACGAAGAACGCGCGGCTTATGACAAAATATATAACGAGCTTTACGATTCCTGCCTCGCCAAACTGTTCAAGGGCGGTTACAGGGTATACACAACCTTTGATCTGGAAAAACAGCAGATCCTGCAGGATTGCGTAGACGAGGAACTCGCTGATTTTGAAGATACAGCGGATGACGGGAAATATAAGATGCAGGGAGCGGCTGTATGCATTGACAACAGCACGGGACAAGTCATAGCAATGGTCGGCGGCAGATCGCAGGACATCGATTCCGCACTGACTCTCAACCGCGCTTACCAGAGCAACAGACAGCCCGGAAGTTCGATCAAACCTCTTGTAGTCTATACACCGGCTTTTGAGAAGGACTATTATCCCGGAACATATGTGGTGGACGAGGAGATCGAAGACGGACCCAAGAACTCCAGCGGCTCTTATATGGGAGAGATCGAACTTAAAGAAGCGGTTCAGAGATCGCTCAACACGATCGCATGGAAAGTATACCAGGATGTGACTCCCCAATACGGTCTGTCTAAACTGAAAGCAATGCACTTTTCAACAATCGTAGATTCTGACAATGTGCTTGCCACAAGCCTCGGCGGATTTACATACGGCGTTAAGCCTGTGGAAATGGCTTCCGGATACTGCACGATCTATAATGACGGCAAATTCCGCAATCCCAGCTGCATCAGCAGGATCGAGGACTACAAAGGAAATACGATCTACACCTATGACGGCACATCATCAAAGGTTTATGACATCAATGCCGCCAGAGAAATGGTGAGTGTGCTGCAGGGCGTTTTTGAGGAGGACTGGGGCACAGGCCGCGGCCTAAAGCTGAACAACCGGATGCCTTGCGCAGGCAAGACAGGTACGACAGATGAAGCCAAAGACGGATGGTTCTGCGGATTTACCCACTATTATACGACTTCGGTATGGGTGGGCTGCGATACTCCTGAGAGCGTAAGAAATCTTCAGGGCGCTTCATGGCCGGGCAGAATCTGGAGGAACTACATGAATCAGATCCATGAGGATCTGGAACCTGTCGGATTTAAGGATTACGATCACGCCAAAGAGGACAGGGCCCTCAAGGACCAGGAATCTCATGACGATGACGATCACAGCGACAAACCTCAAGATGCCGCGACCAAGAAGACTACCAAGAAGGAGGTTGTACCGGCAGCTGCGACCACTCAGCCCGTAGTACCTGATACGAATCCTGAGGGCACAGAAGATGGCAGCGGCGAGGGCGGCAGCAATTCCGGTTCGGGAAGCAGCACAGGCGGCGGCAGTGAAGGCGGCGGAACCGAAGGCGGCGGAAGCGGAAGCGGCAGTGAAGGCGGCGGAACCGAAGGCGGCGGAAGCGGCAGCGGCACTGAAGGCGGCGGAAGCGGAAGCGGAACCGAAGGCGGCGGCAGTGAAGGCGGCGGAAGCGGAAACGGAACCGAAGGCGGCGGCAGTGAAGGCGGCGCCGGGGCGGCCGTTGAGACAGGAGGCGAGCCTACTGTTCAGAACGTACAGGAGAATGCTAATCAGCCTCAGGGTTGACAGATTACGGTATATTCAGGAATCCAACGATGAGTGTAAACGCTCCGGACTTTGGTCCGGGGCGTTTTCTGTGTAAGTGGAAGATTTTAGATAGTGTTTCTGTTATAATTAAATGATAACATGAGGGTACTGTTGGATCTTATTTGAAACCGGGGCGTCCAGTTATGAGCAAACCTTTTATTGTGTTTGAAAATGTTGCGAAGGTCTATCGCATGGGAGAAGTGGAGATCAGGGCTGTTAACGGCGCTGATTTTACAATTGATAAAGGCGAGTTTACGGTGATCGTAGGCCCGAGCGGAGCAGGCAAGACGACGATCCTGAACATGCTGGGCGGTATGGACAGCTGTACAGGCGGAAGGATCATTGTCGATGACAGGGAGGTGAGCAGAAGCAGTTCCCGGCAGCTGACAGAGTACAGAAGGTATGATATCGGATTTGTATTTCAGTTCTATAATCTCGTACAGAATCTGACAGCCCTTGAGAATGTGGAACTGGCCTCCCAGATCTGCAGAAATCCTCTTGATGCAAAAACGGTGATGCAGGAGGTGGGGCTTGAGGAGAGAATCAATAACTTTCCTTCCCAGCTCTCGGGCGGAGAACAGCAGCGCGTTGCTATAGCCAGAGCGCTGGCGAAAAACCCCAAACTCCTTCTGTGCGACGAACCCACAGGAGCTTTGGACTATGTGACCGGCAAGCAGATTCTGGCGCTGCTGCAGAAGACATGCCGCGACAGGAAAATGACAGTCATTGTGATCACGCATAACCTCGCGCTTACCCCAATGGCTGATAAAGTTATTCATATACGCAACGGAAAGGTTGAGAAGACAGTGATCAACGAAAAGCCGCTCCCTGTGGAAGATATTGAATGGTGACTTGAGAGAGAAGTGGCAATGGGAAAAAGAAACCTGCTGTTGACTGATGCAGTCAGAGAGATCCTGCATACAAAGAAGAAATTCGTCTCTCTCCTAATAATGAACTTTCTCGCGGTCGGGTTTCTGAGCGGGCTGAGGATGACTGCGCCCGATATGAAGCAATCACTCGACGTCTATTATGATGAACAGAATCTCATGGACATAAGGATTGTCTCAACGCTCGGACTGACAAAAGATGATATTGAAGCGCTGATGAGCATGAATGAGATGATCCCAAAGGAAAGGGATGACGGAAAGTTCCTTCCCGTAATTACAGACGCGGAAGGAAGCAAATATTTTGACGCGCTGATCGATGAAGACACGGTGACTGTGATCTCAATTCCGGAAAGGATCAACCGGCTGCGGCTTACAGAAGGAGATTATCCACAAAATAATGAGGAATGCGTTGTAGAGCAGCTGCTTGCCGAGAAACTCGGGATCCGGATCGGGGATCAGATCACAATTAATACAGAGGATGCTGACAAACTGACTGCGGAAAGCAGTGTTTTGCGTGTTAACACTTTCAGAGTGTCAGGCATAGCGATCAGCCCATTGTTTATCTCGAAGACAAGGGGCACCTCCACAATAGGCAGCGGCACTGTAACAGCCTGGGTCTCATTGCCTGAGGAGGTCTTCACTCAGGATTATTACACATCTGTGTACCTCACGACAGATGAACTGGATCCGCTTAACTGCTACGCGGATCAGGAGTATGAAGACGGGACCGGTAACCTGATCGAATACCTGAAACCACTCGGGAAAAGAAGGGCCGACATCAGGCGCGAACAACTGATCTCGGAGGCGACTATCACAGATATGATGGCACAGATCTTCAGCGCCGGGTTGGAAGCGATCCGGGTGGAAAACGGGAAGTGGTATATACTCGACAGAAACTCTCTGGAGAGTTATGGAGAGTTTTCCATGGATGCCGAGAGGATGAGTAAACTTGCCGATGTATTTCCGATGATTTTTTTTCTGGTAGCTGCTCTGAGCTCTCTTACCACTATGACAAGAATGGTGGAGGAACACCGGACACAGATCGGCTGCATGAAGGCGCTCGGCTTCTCCGGCCGGGATATAGGTGTCAAATACATAGGATATGCGCTGGCATCGAGTCTCGGAGGCGGGCTGACCGGATGGCTCTGCGGCATCTTCGCGATCCCCGGGCTCATCTACTATGAGTGGGGGCTGGAATACTTGCTGCCTCCCATGAAGTATGTGTTTTCCTCTGCAGTCATGGCATATTCGGTTGGCTTCGCAGTACTGGCAACGGCCGGCGCTGCCGCTGCCGCGTGCCGGACGACGCTTAGTGCCAACGCAGCCGATCTCATGCGTCCAAGAGCGCCGAAACCGGGAAAAAGGGTCCTGCTGGAACGGATCCCGGCGATCTGGTCGCGGCTTTCTTTCATTCAGAAAGTGAGTATGAGGAATCTTTTCAGATACAAACGGAGATTTTGGATGACGGTGGCCGGGATCGGAGGATGCACAGCATTAGTAGTGACAGGACTGGGGCTGCGGGATTCGATCTTTGATATCCTGGCATGGCAGTTCGACGAGATCACATGTTATGACGCGGCTCTCGGAATTTCAGACGAAATACGGGCAGATGAAAAGATGCAGATGAGGCAGTCTCTGCAGTCGATGCCTGAGATCAGTTCATTTCAGGAGTGCTTCCAGAGCAGTCTCGATCTGGAGACGGATTCGGGCAAGGTTGAGTATGCTTCTGTAGTGTGCGCGGATGATCTGAGCGCGATGGACGGCTTTATAAACCTGCGGCACAGAGAACACGGAGGCGGGATCTCAGAGGAATACAGGGATCTCTTCGCCGGTCCTGTCGATCAAAAACCGGATGGTATTATAATTGATGAAAAGATGGCGGAGATCCTAAAGGTTAACGTAGGGAGCGAAGTGACTCTCAGAAACGCGGATGAGGAGGAATTTACAGCTGTCATTTCAGATATCACTGAAAATTACGTCAATCATTATGTATACATGACGAGAAAATGCTGGAAAAAGATTACGGGAGAATGGCCGGCCTGCAATACGATCCTGCTGCAGCTCAGGGACGGAACTGAGGAAGACGAGGCAGCCGGAAAGCTGATTGCAATTGACGGGGCTATCTCCTATAATCGTATCGATCAGATGAGGACCCGATTTGAGAGCAGCATCAGAAGCATAAATGTGATCATAGTGATCATAATCGCAGCCGCTGCGCTCCTTGCTTTCCTTGTCCTGTTTAACCTCACGAACATAAATGTGACAGAGAGGATCAGAGAACTGGCAACGCTCAAGGTTCTGGGGTTTTATGACGGGGAGACAGCTTCCTACGTTTACAGAGAAAACGGGATTCTTACATTGATCGGCACACTGATCGGTCTGTTTATGGGACAGTGGCTTCACAGCTGGCTGATCAGGACGATAGAAGTGGATTATCTGATGTTTGGCAGAAGCGTTCATACAAGAAGTTTTATTCTTGCGGCACTTCTGACATTTGTCTTTTCTCTGTCAGTGAATTTCATATCGTATTTTACGATAAGGGATATTGATATGATAGAATCACTTAAATCAGTGGAATGATCACAGAATACAGTAATGGAGAAATTGTTTTTATGAAAAGACTAAAAGGCAGGATACTGCTCGGCACTACGGCAGTTGCGGCAGCTCTGACGATCGGCGGATGCAGTCCTAACCAGAGCGCGAATTCGGGAGAGGACAGCACTAATTCCGCAACTGCGCAGGAAGCTACGACGATCAGGGATTTCGAGAAGTTTGACGTCGATGAAAACTTCAACAACGTAGTGTACGGGCCTCCGCCGGAAAAATAAAAGGGCAGGCCTTCGGAATCCAAAGAAAAGAAGCTGTACTGTTTAGAGAGGATCAATTATGTTAAAGACACTTCTTGCGCAGGTAAAGGAGTTTAAGACTCCGTCCATACTGACGCCCCTGTGTATGATCGGCGAGGTCATATGCGAGATGATCATTCCGGTGCTTATGGGAAGGATCGTCGATATCGGGATCGGTGGATCAGATATGAACTATATTGTCAGGACCGGTCTGATCATGCTTGCAGTTGCACTGCTCGGACTTGCTTTCGGTATTCTCGGAGGTGTTTTCGGGGCGAAAGCATCAGCAGGATTTGCCAGAAATCTCAGAAAGGCGATGCATGACAATATCCAGACGTTCTCTTTTTCAAGCATCGACAAGTTCTCCTCTTCAAGTCTTGTCACCAGGCTTACAACGGATGTTACCAACATACAGAACGCTTATCAGATGATCCTGAGAATGGCGATGAGGGCACCTGCCTCCATGATCATCGCGATGGTCATGTCCTTTATCATCAGCCCGAGACTGGCGAGGATCTATCTTGGAGCCGTTCTGCTCCTTGCGATCGTCATGTCTTTTGTCATGCGCAGAGCGACCAGATACTTCCAGCAGGTCTTCAGAAGATATGATGATCTCAACAACAGCGTCCAGGAAAACGTCTCGTCGATCCGTGTCGTAAAAGCCTATGTGCGCGAAGACTATGAGATCAGCAAATTCCATAGAGCCGCAGGCAATATTTATGAAATGTTCATCAAGGCAGAGATGAATATCGCCGGAGTCATGCCGTTCATGATGACGGTCGTATACGGATGTATTCTGCTGATCAGCTGGTTCGGCGCCCATTTAATCATCAGCAATGAACTGGGCACCGGCGAACTGATGAGCCTTCTTGCGTACTGCATGAATATCCTCATGAGTCTTATGATGCTGTCCGTTGTCTTTGTAATGATCACCATGTCCCAGGCCAGCGCGAAAAGAATAGTAGAAGTCATCAATGAAAAGAGTGATCTGCAGAATCCTGAGGATCCGATCATGGAGGTTCCGGACGGGAGTATACGCTTTGAGGACGTGGACTTTTCCTATAGGCCCGGTACCGGTGACCCTGTGCTCAAAGATATTTGTCTGGATATAAAATCAGGTGAGAGTATTGGAATCATCGGCGGCACCGGCAGCGCAAAATCATCACTGGTCAATCTGATCAGCCGTCTCTATGATGTGACACAGGGCAGAGTCCTTGTGGGAGGAAACGATGTCCGCAGCTACGATATTGAATCGCTGAGAAATCAGGTTTCTGTCGTCCTTCAGAAAAACGTCTTGTTCAGCGGCACGATACTTGACAATCTGAGGTGGGGAGACAAAGACGCCTCGGAAGAAGAGTGCGTGAGAGTATGTAAAATGGCCTGCGCAGATGAATTTATCCGAAAAATGCCTGAGGGCTACAATACCTGGATCGAACAGGGAGGCACTAATGTATCCGGCGGACAGAGACAGAGGCTCTGTATCGCGAGGGCACTGCTCAAAAAGCCCAAAATACTGATTCTGGATGACAGCACCAGCGCTGTGGACACTGCAACAGACGCAAAGATCAGAAAGGCTTTCCGGGAGGAAATTCCCGGCACGACCAAACTGATCATCGCACAGCGTATTTCCAGCGTAAAAGACTGCGACAGGATCGTTGTCATGGATGACGGCCGGATCAACGGAGTCGGAACCCACGAGCAGCTCCTGGCGGACAATATGATCTACAGGGAGGTCTATGAGTCCCAGGTCGGAGGCGCGGACGCGGACTTCGACAAAAAAGAGTGACGGATTCCGGGGAGGACATAGAACATGGCAGAAGATAACAACAAAGAATTTAAGGGACCGGGCGGAAGAAGGATGGCGGGAAGACCGCGGCCGAAGGTAGAGAATCCTGGTCTTCTCTTAAAGAGAGTGATGAGTTATGTGTTCAAGTACTACGGTATTCAAATGATCGTAGTCCTGATCTGTATCGTCGTCTCAGTACTGGCCAATATTCAGGGCACAATGTTCACGAGGACTCTGATCGACACTTACATTACGCCTATGATCGGAACACCGAACCCCGATTACAGCCCGCTCCTTTCGGCAATGGGAAGAGTTGCGTGTTTTTACGGGCTCGGCATCGCAGCAGCTTTCACGCAGCAGGTGATCATGGTCCATGTCAATCAGGGCACGCTCAGGAGACTGAGGGAAGATCTGTTTGATCACATGGAATCTCTCCCCATTAAATACTTTGACACACATTCTCACGGCGATATCATGTCTGTGTACACCAACGATATTGACACGCTCAGACAGATGATCAGCCAGAGTATACCTCAGCTTTTTAACAGCGCGATCACGATCGTGAGCATTCTTTCCATGATGCTCATATTGAGCATTCCGCTGACCATTCTGACCCTTGCGATGGTCGCCCTGATGCTGTTTGTGACAATGCAGGTGACAAAGCGGTCAGGCAGGAATTTCGTGGCGCAGCAGAAAAACCTCGGCAAATTGAACGGATTTATCGAGGAGACTATGACAGGGCAGAAAGTAGTCAAAGTATTCTGCCACGAAGAAGAGTCGATAAAGACTTTCGATGAACTCAATGAAGAACTCTACCAGAGCGCTTTTAAGGCAAACGCCTTTGCAAATATGATCGGCCCCGTCAATGGTCAGATGGGAAATGCCAACTACGTGATCGTAGCGCTCGTGGGAGGCCTTCTCGCCCTTAATTCTTACGCGGGCTTTACGGTCGGCGGTCTGGCAAGTTTCCTGACTTTCAACAAGAGTTTCAGTATGCCCATCAACCAGGTCAGCATGCAGTTCAACAGTATCATCATGGCTCTGGCGGGCGCGGAGCGCGTCTTCAAACTTCTTGACGAAAAACCGGAGACTGATGACGGATACGTCATGCTGGTCAACTGCGAATATGATGAGAACGGCAATATTGTCGAGACAGAGAAGCATACAGGGCACTGGGCCTGGAAGCATTATCACAAGCAGTCGGATCACAGCACGACTTACCAAAAGCTTGAGGGAGACGTCACCTTCAACCACGTCGATTTCGGCTACAGGGATGACAAAATGGTGCTTCACGACATTGTGATCCATGCAAAGCCGGGTGAAAAGGTGGCACTGGTCGGTTCGACAGGCGCCGGCAAAACGACGATCACGAACCTGATCAACCGCTTCTACGATATTCAGGACGGCAAGATCCGATATGATAATATCAACGTCAATAAGATCAAAAAAGCTGACCTGAGGAGATCTCTGGGAATCGTGCTTCAGGATACACACCTGTTCACAGGGACGGTGCGGGACAATATCCGGTATGGCAAACTGGACGCGACTGAGGAGGAGATCGTGGCGGCTGCGAAACTTGCCAACGCGGACAGTTTTATAAAAAGGCTTCCCCAGGGCTATGACACGATGCTCAAGGGAGACGGCGCGAATCTCTCCCAGGGGCAGAGACAGCTCCTTGCGATCGCAAGAGCGGCTATTGCGGATCCGCCCGTCCTGATCCTGGACGAAGCGACAAGTTCCATAGATACCAGAACAGAAAAGATCGTACAGGACGGCATGGATAAACTGATGTCCGGAAGGACGACTTTTGTCATTGCCCACAGGCTGTCCACGATCAAGAACAGTGATACGATCCTTGTTTTGGAACAGGGACGTATTGTGGAGAGAGGCAATCACGAGCAGCTGCTGGCACTGAAAGGCCGCTATTACCAGCTTTACACCGGAAAGAGCGATGCTCTGACGGCGTGATATTTCATGGCGGCAAAATATAGGACGGAGGACAATAAGTGAAAAGAATATACAAAAAGAGCCTGGCAATCGCACTAGCTCTGATCACGGTGTTCAATATGACAGGCTGCGTACAGAAGCCCGGAAATCCGCAGGAATCCGGAGAACCTCAGGTATCGGGACAACCGCAGGAGTCGGGGGAACCGCAGGAATCCGGAGAACCGCAGGAATCCGGAGAGCCGCAGGAATCCGGAGAACCCGGAGAGAGCGGAGGGCTGTTCGAAACGGATTATGCCTCCTGGGTCAATTCCGATGTACAGGAATGGGTGAAACAGGTCGGCGAGGCAGACGCCAAAGATGATTTCCACCTTCATGTGAACAGGGACTGGATGGTCAACACAACTATTCCGGACGGCTATTCCAGTTATGACCCGATCACGGAGAGAGCACTGCAGGTCGACAGCCAGCTTATGGATATTCTTGAAAATCCTGAAAAGGAGACGGATCCGGAACTGATCCACGATCAGGAACTCGTGCAGAAATACTACACGATGTGGCTGGACTGGGACGCGCGCAATGAACTGGGCGTGCAGGCACTGAAAGAACTCCTCGATCCCCTGATGGAAGTGGAGAATCTCGATGACCTCACCGCCTATCTGAGCATGCCCCGGACTGTGATCTCAGCTACAGAACTTGCGCAGTGTGAAGTGAGCATGGACTGGAATAACGCTGACTACTATGCGGTATATGTAATGCCTGTGGATCTGATCTTCGGGGATTCTATGTACTATGGATATATGGAAGAGAGCGACGCGCTGTCTGAGCCCTATTACAACGAAGTGATCCGACATATCCTTGTGGAACTGGGATACTCCGATGAAGAAGCGACAGAAGTATTGAAGAGCTGTTTTGCCTTTGAAAAGGATATCTCCGAATACATTATGACAACAGAGGAGGAGAGCGCCAGGGACGCTGTAGTCAGGGAGAACAACCCGAGAACACTCGAAGAACTTGAGGCAGAGGCAGGCGACTTCCCGATCCGAAGTATTCTCGAAGCATACGGCGCGGAGAATTCTGACAGTTATATTTTGACCCAGCCGGACTGGATCGCCGCTATGGACGTTCTGTATACAGAAGAATATGTCGGACACCTGAGAGATTATCTGATCTGTTATACGATACAGGACTACGCGACACTGCTGGACAGAGAGACCTATGATCTTTATTATAAGGTCATCAACGACATCAGCGGAGCAGTGGGAACCAAATCTGATAAAAAGTCTGCGACGGACGCGGTAGATGATTTCCTGCCGACACAGCTCGGGAGACTTTATTCTGAAAAATATGTGAGTGATGAGACTAAAAATGAAGTGACCGATATCACCAAAGAGATCATGGATGAGTACAGGGTCATGCTCAGCGAGGAGACTTTCCTGACGGAAGAGACCCGCAAAGAGGCGATCAAAAAACTTGACAGCCTGGCTCTTCGCATCGCCAAGCCTGACAAATGGGAGGATGACGCGGGACTGAATTTTGCCGGATCTTCAGAGGGAGGAAATCTAATTTCGGCTCAGGACGAAGTCGGTGCTTACTGGGTGGAAAGGATGAAGTCAAGGATCAATCAGAAGGTCGACAGAGATTTGTGGACTTCACGCGTCCAGCAGGTCAACGCCTTCTATGATCCCTCACAGAATTCGATCACTTTGTGCGGCGGGATCCTCGGAGGAACACTGTATGATCCGAATATGAGCAGAGAAGAGCTCTTTGCAAATGTAGGAGACACGATCGCCCATGAGATCTCCCATGCATTTGACACCACCGGATGCCAGTTCGATGAAAAAGGCAATCTGAGGAACTGGTGGACGGAGCAGGATCAGGCAGCCTTTTCCACGAGGGCGGATAAACTGGCGGCCTACTATGACAATATCGAGCCCTTCATGGATGTTTACTGTGTGGGCAGCCAGATTGAAGGAGAGGCGATCGCGGACCTGGTGGCAATGAAAATACTGCTCAGGATCGCCCAAAAAGACAAGAACTTTAATTATGATGAATTCTTCAGAACATTCGCACAGACCTGGCGGACAATAACGACCGCAAGAAGTGAATATTATGTTCTCTCTCAGGACACGCATCCGCTGCCATACCTGAGAGTAAACTGTGTTGTACAGCAGTTTGATGAGTTTTACGATACGTACGGAGTTAAAAAGGGCGACGGAATGTACCTTGCGCCGCAGGACCGGCTGGAGGTCTGGTAAAACTGAATTATAAACGGGGCTTGCCGCTAAAAGCGAGAGGATGAGAGACTCTGAGCTTTTCGGCAGGCCTTTTTTATTTGAAAAATGAAAAGACAAAATTTCCATAAAAGATTTGAAATTGTATATTGACTAATTGTTATATATATAGTATAACAAATATCAGAAAGAGAACAAACGATCAGAAATGATCGTAAACAGATCAACAAAAAGGTTCATAAGTTAAAAAACCTATATTATAAGGAGGTATCAGATATGTTTACACCTGCAATCTTTACAAGAAACCATGGGTTCTGGAGAGATCCCTTTGAGGAGTTTAATACGATGTTTCCGGCATTCTTCGACAACGGAAATCTTGAGAATTCTTTCGCCGGATTCAAGACAGATGTGATGGAGAAAGATGGCAATTACGTGCTTGAGGCCGAACTGCCCGGATTTAACAAGGAAGACATCAATGTGGATCTGAAGGATGATATCCTAACCATCAGCGCTTCTCACAATGAGGAGAAGAATGAAGAGGACAAGGAGACCAGATATATCCGCAAGGAGAGACACAGCGCTTCCTACAGCAGAAGCTTCCGTGTTGCCAATGTTACACACGAGGATATCAAGGCTGCTTACAACAACGGCGTTCTTGAAGTTACCTTCCCCAAGAGGGATGCCCTTCCTGAGAAGGAAACGAAGAAAATAGAGATCATGTAAAATTCCTCCGTGTAAATATAATACCGTAAATCCTGATCAGAGAGCCCGGCAGACAATGCCGGGCTCTCTGCATGTGTTGAGATTTGTCCGGAAATCGGGTACAATTGCTCTGCTGAGGCAAAACACCTGAGAAAAGAGGTATTCATATATGGCACAGATCGTATTGGCATCGGCTTCGCCCAGAAGGAGCGAACTCCTGAGGCAGGCCGGAATGGATTTCATTGTGATCCCTTCCAGAGGGGAGGAGGTCGTAACCGGCACGCATCCCGCGGAGGTGGTGGAAGAGTTGTCCCTGCAGAAAGCACAGGAAGTTGCCGGGAGGATTCTGGCAGGCGAAGAGGCAGTGTCCGATTTCAGTGTTGTCATAGGAGCCGATACTGTTGTCGCGGCGGATCACAAAATTCTGGGCAAGCCTGCGGACCACGAGGACGCAAGAAAAATGATCACCTTGCTGCAGGGAAGTATTCATCAGGTCTATACGGGTGTAACACTGATCGTTAAAGATGCAAAAGGAAACATCCGCACCAGAACATTCAATGAATGCACGGATGTGGATGTCTGTGAAATGTCTTATGAAGAAGTGGAGAAGTACATCTCCACGCCCGAACCCTACGACAAGGCAGGAGCCTACGGGATCCAGGGAAGTTTCGGCATATATATAAGAGGGATCCGGGGCTGTTACTACAATGTGGTAGGGCTGCCGATCTCAAGGCTTTGCCACGAGCTTAAGGGTATACTCGATCCATTCTTTTAACGGAACCACTTCTCACGCTCGCCGGCCGAGTATTTCTCTTCGCAGTATCTGCAGCGATAGATCTTGCGCTTTGGGTCTGCCAGGAAGAAGATATGAGGCAGTTCCTGTTCAATGGAGGAGATGCACCTGGGATTATGGCATTTGAGGACGCCGAAGACTTCCTTTGGCATATCCATTTTCTTTTTCTCCACGATAACGCCGCCTTTGATGATATTGACCGTGGTGTTAGGTTCGATCAGCGCAACAGCGTCAAGACTGATTGTATCGGGATCACACTCCACTTTTAAAATGTCCTTGCGGCCCATGTCATTGCTGCGGGCGTTCTTGATGATCGCGACCTGGTAATCCTCCCTGTCCAGATGGAGATAGTGGTAGATCAGCATGGCCTTGCCGGCTTCAATATGATCAAGAACGATTCCGTTTTCTATCTTTCCTACATTTAACATACGGATCCTCCTTTGAATCGGTTTAATCTACGTGAATATCAAGCAGTGTCAGGATCAGAGCCATGCGCACATATACGCCATACTGCACCTGCCTAAAATACGCGGCTCTGGGATCTTTATCGATCTCCACGGAGATCTCATTGACGCGGGGCAGCGGATGAAGGACGTACATGTCGTTCTTGGCGCGGCGCATAAGCTTTTTGTTCAAAACATAGAAATCTTTGAGTCTGATGTAATCCTCTTCGTTGAAGAAGCGCTCTCTCTGAACGCGCGTCATATAGAGAAGGTCTAGTTTTGTGATGACATCTTCAAGTTTGATGCACTCCTCGTAAGTATATCCCTTTTCATCCAGCAGATCCGTAATATAGTCCGGCACGCGCAGTTCCGGAGGGGAGATGAATACAAAGTGGATGTCGTCATAGCGCGCCAGTGTCTTGACCAGAGAGTGGACAGTCCTGCCGAATTTGAGGTCGCCGCAGATCCCGATCGTGAAGTGATTGAGCCTGCCCTTGAGCTGGCGGATCGTCATCATGTCAAGCAGGGTCTGGGTGGGGTGTTCATGTCCGCCGTCGCCGGCGTTGATGACAGGAATGCCGGAAAAACGTGAAGCCACATAGGCGGCGCCTTCTTTGTTGTGCCGGATTGCCGCGATATCGGCAAAGCAGGAGACAACGCGGATCGTGTCGGCCACACTCTCTCCTTTGGCGGCGGAAGACTGGTCTGCGCCTGCAAATCCCAAAGCTTTTCCGCCAAGGTTCATCATGGCGGCTTCAAAACTCAGTCTCGTCCTTGTGCTCGGCTCGTAGAAGAGCGTCGCGATCTTTTTGCCGTCGCAGGCATGTGAGTACTTACCGGGGTTTTTCTCAATGTCTGCAGCCAGGTCGAAGAGCTGATCGAGTTCCTGAGTGGTAAAATCCAGTGGTGTGAGACAGTGTCGCATAAAGACTCCTTTCTTTTAAACCATTGTTTCAAAGCCGATTTCCCGGGATGTGAGAAACTTCTCCATTGTCTCGTCCCAGATCCTGTCGGCATTCTTGTCCAGCGTGAAGCTCTTTAAGGCAATGCCTGTGACCAGCGTGACCTCGGCCCCGTCATAGCGGATGTTGAGGACCATGGCGCCGACGTTGTCTTTGAGCTGTGGAAAACCGTGGGAATCCAATATTTTTTCGCAGTGGTCAGGGCGCAGCTGCAGAACGATAGAGAGAGAAGCCGGCGCTTTTTTGCCCCGGATCAGTTCTCTGAAATGACCTCGTACCTCCGCCCAGGAGATCAGCGGATAGGGGTGAAGGGATTCGTCCTCCCACTCTTCGGCGGAATAAAATCCGCGGTTGATCTTCCCGTCGAGCAGCCAGGTGACCTGCATATTAAGAGAAGCCTCTTCCAGCAAAAATGAATCAAATGATCCGCCGGACAGAAGCTTCGTCATGAAATTTCCTGTTTCAGTGATCTTAAATGCCCTCATATGATTCTCCGTATGATGAATGTCAGAATTTGAGCCTTTACAGGAAAACAATCTTGGAAGTCCCTATATGAAGTGCAAGCCAGGCACTGATCTGAAGGATCAGGATCAGGGGAAGGCCGTACCGGAACTGCGGTTTGCGTTTCTTGTGACGAAAGATGATCATTCCGGCGATACAGCCGGCGGAGCCGCCCAGGATCGCAAGAATAAAGAGCACGGACTCCGGGATGCGGAATCGGCGCTCCATTGCGCGTATCTTATCAATGACCATAGCGGAAAGACCGAGCAGATTCATCACAAAAAAATAGAGTATGATCATAGTTCTTGTATTCATAAGCTCCTCCTTTCCAAAATTCCTGATGATTATTCTATAATTTTCCATCTGTACATGCAAGGAAAAAATAAGATTAATCGTATTTGCGTGCGGGACGCTATACCCTGTCAGGAACGACTTTTCAACGGCGGGGAAGCACCGCAGAAAAAAGAGATGGCACCGCAGTGTCATCTCTTTTTTAATCAATATTACCTTCCCCGCCGTTGAAACCGGAGTGAAGAACAGGGGATATACGCAGGGGAATAGGCTTCTTACAGCTTATTCTTTTCTACTTCCTGCATCTTCATCGCCCGCACCTTCTCGGGAAGACCGAAGAGATTAATGAAGCCCTCTGCGTCGTGGTGATCATAGAGGTCGCCGGTCGTGAAGGAAGCGAGGCTCATATTATAGAGGCTGTAGGGAGAAGTTGTGCCGGCTTTGATGATGTTGCCCTTATAAAGACCGAATTTGACTTCACCGGTGACATACTTCTGCGTGGATTCGATGAAGGCCTGCTCCGCCTCACGAAGAGGAGAGAACCATTTTCCTTCATATACAAGGCTGGCGAATTTGTGGCCGATCTCATCCTTGACTTCATAGGTCTTGCGGTCGAGTACGAGCTCTTCAAGCTGCTGATGAGCTTCCATAAGGATCGTTCCGCCGGGGGTCTCATAGACTCCGCGGGACTTCATGCCGACGACACGGTTTTCGACGATGTCGATGATGCCGATGCCGTTCTCGCCGCCGAGCTTGTTGAGAGTGCGGATGATGTCGGCAACCTTCATTTCTTTGCCATTGACAGTCTTGGGAACGCCCGCCTCAAAGGTCATGGTGACATAGGTGATCTCGTCGGGAGCCGCCATAGGAGTCTTGCTCAGGACCAGAAGATGGTCAAAGTTGGGCATCAGGGAAGGATCCTCGAGTTCGAGACCTTCGTGGCTGATGTGCCAGAGGTTGCGGTCGCGGCTGTAGCTGCTGTCAGCAGAGAAGGGGAGATCGATGCCGTGTTTCTGGCAGTATTCGATCTCAGACTCACGGGAGTCCATGTTCCACTTGCTGCTGCGCCATGCTGCAATGATCTTGAGGTCGGGAGCGAGAGCCTTGATGCCGAGTTCGAAGCGGATCTGGTCATTTCCCTTGCCGGTAGCGCCGTGGCAGATCGTCGTAGCGCCTTCCTTGCGGGCGATCTCGACGAGCTTCTTGGCGATCAGCGGGCGGGCCATGGATGTGCCGAGAAGGTATTTGTTCTCATAGACGGCGTGTGCCTGAACGCAGGGAACGATGTATTCCTCGGCGAATTCATCATTGACATCCAGTATATAGAGTTTGGAAGCACCGCTGTATTTTGCGCGCTCCTCGAGGTGATCGAGCTCTTCCTCCTGGCCGCAGTCGATGCAGACACAGATGACGTCAAAGTCGTAGTTTTCCTTGAGCCAGGGGATGATCGTTGTGGTATCGAGACCGCCGCTGTAGGCGAGAATTACTTTTTCTTTTTGTTCGGACATTGTCAGTTCCTCCATTTCTCTATATACATAAATTTTTTCGTAAGCAGGTCTTACATTTGTGTACTATACAACAGCATTATCGGAATTGCAATAGGGATTATGAATAATAATTAATAAATATCGTGATATATGCATTGAAAACTGCATAATATGCGTTTATAATGCATAAAAGATGCATAATATGTATACCGTCCTGTTGATTAAGTCAAAAATAGTTCTTTATTATATGAAAAATTGTGATATTATCAGACTGCATGACTTTAATAGGAAGATAAATGCAAAGGAATAATATGGAAAATATCGAAATACGTCCCATGGTGAACGGAGACTACGACAATGTCCGGAATCTGTGGCTTAGTATAAGAGGATTCGGGATCCGCAGTATAGACGATTCCAGAGAAGATATAGAAAGGTTTCTGGAGAGAAACCCTACTACCAGTGTAGTGGCCTGTGACGGAGAACGGATCGTAGGGTCCATACTGTGCGGGCACGACGGCAGACAGGCAAGTTTCTACCATGTATGTGTGAAGAAGTCCTACAGAAGACAAGGGATTGCCACGCAGATGGTCATCTACTGCATGAATGAACTTAAGAAAATGAAGATCAACAAGATCGCGCTGATCGCGTTTACCAAAAACGACGCGGGAAACGCGTTCTGGAAGCAGATCGGATGGACATGCCGTCCGGACTGCAATTATTACGAATTTATTCTGAATGAAGCGAATATCACGCGGTTCATAGAGAGCGAAACGGAGGAGTGAGATGAAAAAGATCGAGGGAGGCGTTACAGCCGCACAGGGATTTGAGGCAGCATCGGCAGCCGCGCATATTAAATATGAAGGAAGGACCGACATGGCGCTCATTTTCAGCAAGGAGCCCTGTGTCTGTGCCGGTACTTTTACCACAAATGTAGTTAAAGCTGCCCCGGTCATCTGGGACAGGGATATGGTATACAGCGGGAAACCCGCCCACGCGGTGATCGTAAACTCCGGAATAGCAAATGCCTGTACGGGAAAAGAAGGCTTGGAGTACTGCAGGCAGACCGCTGAGGAAGCGTCAGCATGCCTTGGAATTGATGAGGACTCTGTACTTGTAGGTTCCACAGGTGTTATCGGCTTCCAATTGCCTATTGACCGCATAAGAGAAGGCGTCAGAATGCTGGCGCAAGCCAAGAGGTCCGGGACTGAGGCAGGCACTGAGGCTGCAAAGGCGATCATGACAACAGATACCGTTCATAAAGAGACAGCGTATGAATTTGAAGCGGGCGGCAGGAAGGCTGTGATCGGCGGTATGGCCAAGGGATCCGGAATGATCCATCCCAATATGTGTACCATGCTTGGCTATGTGACCACAGATGCCGCTATTGATAAGGTGCTTCTGCAGAAGGCGCTGAGCGAGATCGTAAAGGAGACTTTCAACATGATCTCCGTAGACGGGGATACTTCTACCAACGACACGCTGCTCGTCCTCGCGAACGGTCTCGCAGGAAACACACTCATCGCTGACGAAAACAGCGCGGACTATGCCGCGTTCTATCAGGCACTCAGAGCAGTCTGCCGGGAACTTGCCATGAAGATGGCGGGAGACGGAGAGGGCTGCACAAGGCTTATCGAGACAAGAGTCATTCATGCGGACACCCTCGAAAACGCGAGAGTCCTCGCAAAGAGTGTTATTACTTCCAGCCTCACCAAGGCGGCTGTGTTCGGCAGAGACGCGAACTGGGGAAGAATCCTGTGCGCGCTCGGCTATTCCGGAGTCCTGTTTGATCCGGAGAACTGCGATCTGTATTTTGGCGAGGGAGATGAGCAGCTCCTGATATTCACAAACGGAAGCGCCGCGGACTACAGCGAAGAGAAGGCCACTGAGCTGCTCTCCGGCGAGAAGGTGATCATCACAGCGGATATGCACATGGGAGAAGAGGAGGCGACCGCATGGGGCTGCGACCTCACCTATGATTATGTAACGATCAACGCGGATTACAGAAGCTGAAGCTCCGGATCCGGCAAAATATTGAATGAACAGGATCTGTTCCGCAGCGGGCATCTGTGGAGGATCCGGAATGGAGATCAATCATGGAAACATATCTGAACCGGGAGCAGACCGAGGCGCAGCGCAAAGCGTCAGTGCTGATCGAGGCACTGCCCTATATACAGAAATTCAACAGAAAGATCGTTGTTATTAAGTACGGCGGAAGTGCGATGAACAACGAGGAGCTGCAGAGGAATGTGATCAAGGACGTTACGCTCCTTAAACTCGTCGGATTTAAGCCGATCATCGTCCACGGGGGCGGAAAAGCCATCAGCAAATGGGTAAAAAAGAGCGGTAAAGAGGCGCAGTTTATAAACGGCCTTCGCGTAACTGACGAGGAGACAATGGAGATCGCCGAGATGGTCCTGGGAAGAGTTAACAAGAACCTCGTCCGCATGGTGGAAGAACTTGGCGTAAAGTCAGTAGGTATCAGCGGAAAGGATGGCAAGCTCCTTACTGTCAACAAGAAGTATTCCGACGGGCAGGATATCGGCTATGTCGGCGAGGTCTGCAAGGTGAGACCCAAGATCCTCTATGATCTGCTGGACAACGATTATCTTCCGATCGTCGCGCCTATTGGAATGGATGAGAATTTTGATACCTACAATATAAACGCTGACGAGGCGGCAAGCGCCATCGCAAGATCCGTGAAGGCTGACCGGTTAGTTTATCTGACGGATATCGCGGGCCTTTACAGGGACATCAATGATCCTTCTTCCTTTATAAACAGGATTACCATCGCGGAAGCAGAGCAGCTGATCGCAGACGGCATCATCGGAGGCGGAATGCTTCCCAAACTCACAAACTGCACCCAGGCGGTCCGCGGGGGCGTACACAGGGTCCATATCCTCGACGGCAGGATCCCTCACAGTATGCTGCTTGAGTTCTTCACAGACAAGGGAGTCGGAACGATGTTCCATCTCACTTCCGATACGGATATGAACTGACAGGCCAAAAAGGAGCGAAAAATGAGCCAGAACGCAATGACAATGAAAATGATGATCGAGCAGGCGGAAAACGACCTGCTGCACACATATAACCGCTACCAGGTGGTTCTCGATCACGGCGAGGGCGTCTATCTTTACGATGTGGAGGGCAAAAAATACCTTGACTTCATGTCCGGCATCGGTGTTTTCGCCCTCGGATACAGCAACGAGTATTATGAAAACGCCCTGAAGGCGCAGATCGACAAGATCCTGCATACTTCCAACTACTTTTACAATGTCCCCGCCATCAAGGCAGCTCACAGGATCAAAGAGGTCAGCGGCATGGACAGGGTATTCTTTGCCAATTCCGGTGCCGAGGCCGTTGAGGGCGCTCTGAAGGCAGCCATCAAGTACGCTTACAACAAGGACGGCGCATCGGACCATCAGGTCGTGGCACTTGAGCATTCTTTCCACGGTCGGACATACGGCGCTCTGTCAGTCACAGGCAACAGCCACTACAGGGAAGCTTTCGGCGCTATGCCCTGCGAAGCCAGGTTCGCGAAGATGAATGACATGGACAGTATTCTGGAAGCTGTGACGGACAAGACATGCGCCATTATCATGGAAGTAGTCCAGGGCGAAGGCGGCATTGTCCCCGCAAAAGAGGAGTTCCTCAGAGCAGTCCGGAAACTCTGCGACGAGAAGGATATTCTCCTGATCTTTGATGAGGTGCAGTGCGGTATGGGACGCACCGGCTATATGTACGCCTGGCAGAAATTCGGAATTAAGCCGGATATCATGACTTCCGCAAAGGCGCTTGGCTGCGGTGTACCGGTCGGTGCATTCATGATGACCCAGAAAGTGGCGGACAATTCTCTGACAGCAGGTGACCATGGCACGACTTACGGAGGAAATCCGTTCGCATGCGCGGCAGTCAACGCAGTGCTTGACCAGTATGAAACTCTGGGTATCACGGAGCATGTAAAGAAGACAGCTCCTTACCTCGAGAAAAAACTGGATGAACTGGTGGAAAAATATGATTTCTGCCTGGAGAGAAGGGGACGCGGCTTCATGCAGGGACTTGTCTGCAAAGGACCCGTTAAAGGCGTCATCGCTGACGCTATGGATCACGGCCTGATCCTCATCAACGCAGGCGCGGATATCATCCGGATCCTTCCTCCGCTCGTGATCACAGAACGTGAGATCGATGAAATGATCTCGATTTTGGGACCTGCGCTGGCAAAAGCTGAATAATATATAAATTCGATCAAGTTCCCGAAAGGAACAGTGCGATCTCCACAGTGTGGGAAAATAGCCCATATTGTGGAGATTATTTGCTTCTTTACTATATTTTGTATGGCCGGGAGCTGAATAATTGAAAAAAAGGTTGGCAGATGATCGAAATTGCCTTGTAAAATATTACGCCAATGATTACAATAATGTTGTCGCAATGCGGGTCCCTTTAGAATAAGGGGACAAGTATGCAATCTCATCTTATATTTTCTTTAATAACGAAAGGAAAAATCGTAATATCTGTTCTTGCGGCCGTAATTGTGCTGTCAGGCTGTAAAAGAGAGAAGCAGACAGTATTCACCGACACGGTCTATGCTTCCGGCACAAGAGGATCTTCTGTTTCATGGAGTGATTCGGGAGGAACAACTTCTCAAGCGCAGGACGGAACCGGTGAAATGAAGGAACAGGTACAGGATGAACTGTCCGGGAAGGATCTTACGGAGCAGGAGGATACGATCTTTGTCTTCGTATGCGGCGCGGTGAACTGCGAAGGAGTGTATGAATTACCTGAATCCGCCAGAGTCATCGATGCTGTGGAGGCTGCGGGAGGCTATTCAGAAGAAGCCGACAGGATCTATGTGAATCAGGCGGAATATGTCTATGACACGCAGCGCGTTGAGATACCCACGATCGAAGAGGCAAAGCGCCTCAGGGAGATCGCTGAGGAAGCCGGTATGTCAGCGGGTGATTCCGGCAGTGCGCGTGAGAGCGATCTCATCGACATCAATACTGCTGACAAAGCTCAGTTGATGAAAATACCGGGGATCGGAGAGAACAAAGCTGACAGGATCATCGAATACAGGCAGATTCACGGCAGATTCGGCTCTTGCGAGGAACTCATGAACGTGAGCGGGATCGGCAGCGGCATGTATGAAAAAATGAAAGACTGTATAACAGTGAAATAATAAAGCGTCTGCTCGCAGGGCGGATCCGCCGGCGGAGCACGTCAGTAAAGAGAGGAGAAATGAATGGCAACAAAGGTACTTGTGGTTGATGATGAGAAGATGATCGTTAAAGGCATAAGATTCAGCCTTCTGCAGGACGGCTATGAAGTTGATACTGCTTACGACGGCGATGAGGCACTTCAGAAGGCAACAGAGAATCAGTATGACATCATTCTGCTTGACGTAATGCTGCCCAAGCATTCCGGACTCGAGGTTTTGCAGCAGATCAGGGAATTCTCCTCTGTTCCTGTCATCATGCTCACTGCCAAGGGCGAGGATATGGATAAGATTCTCGGACTTGATTACGGCGCGGACGACTATATCACAAAGCCTTTCAATATTCTGGAAGTGAAAGCGAGGATCAAAGCGATCATCCGCCGCGTAGCCGGAAGCCGGAAGGATAAAGAGGAAGAGGAGGAGAGAATCCTCGAGAACGGTGACCTGAGAATGGATTTTGACAACCGCAGAGTTACGGTCGCCGGCAAGGAGATCAATCTTACAAGCAAAGAATTTGAACTTCTCGAGCTTTTGGCAACGCATCCCGGAAAGGTGTACAGCCGCTCGATGCTCCTGCAGACAGTTTGGGGTAAGGATTATCCCGGTGATGTGAGAACAGTGGATGTTCACATCAGAAGACTTCGTGAAAAAGTTGAGCCCAATGCCTCTGAACCTGTATATGTACAGACTAAGTGGGGTGTAGGCTACTATTTCAGGCAGAATGACAGATAAGCTCAGGGAGCTGGTCCGGAAATTCTCAGTGGTCAGAAGTCTGAGAATGAGGCTTTTCATAATTATCTTCGTAGTGGGACTGGTGCCTTGCGTGCTGCTGCATTACGGGATCCTGAATAATTATGAGACCAGAGCCGTAGAGGTCAGAACGGAGGAAGTGGAAACGCACTTGCGCGCCCTTGCCAATCATCTGATCACATACGACTACCTGACTGATCAGTCCTCGGAACTGATCGGCGCGGAACTTGCCGAATTCTCAGCGCTGTATGACGGACGCATTATGGTGATCAGCGATCACCTCAAAGTAATGAAGGACACCTACTCCATGTCAGACGGCAAGACGATCGTGTCGCCTGACGTTGTGAAATGTCTGCTGCAGGGAAATACAGGCAGTACTTCCAACTATGACCGCCGTGACGGTTTCATTGAGATAGTGACACCGATCATAGCAACTAATTATGCGGACAGCAGATCTGACAATGAGGAGTCGTCACTGGATGTGACCGGCGAGGAAGTTGTCAAAGGTGTTCTGCTTGCCAGCGTATCCACCGTCTCTATCAGAAACACACTGGGAATACTGAGCCGGAAGGCAATGCTCCTGGAAGTGATCCTGATATTGGCGGTGTTATTGATTTCATTAGTTCTGTCCACTGTTCTGATGAAACCGTTTGAAAAGCTCTCCGGAGAGATCTCTGCGGTAAAAGCCGGGTACTCGACGGACCCCATCAAGGCTCCCGCGTTTGCGGAGACGGAGCATATAGCTGATGCCTTTAATCAGGTTCTTGCGAGAATGAATGCATTGGACGAATCCAGACAGGAATTCGTTTCAAATGTGTCCCATGAACTTAAGACGCCCATGACATCCATGAAAGTCCTGGCGGATTCTCTGGTGCAGCAGGACAATGTGCCGGTTGAGATGTACAGGGAGTTCATGATCGACATCAAGAATGAGGTGGATCGAGAAAATCAGATCATAACAGAGCTTCTCACCCTTGTCCGAATGGACCGGAAGGATTCCAGACTGAATGTTAAAGAATGCAACGTCAATGAGATGGTCGAACTGATACTCAGAAGACTCCGTCCTATTGCGCAAAAGAGGGATATCGAGCTGACGATGGTCAGCATGAGAGAGGTATACGCGGAGATCGACGAGGTCAAGATGGTCATGGTGATCACCAATCTCGTGGAGAACGCGATCAAGTATAACCGGGATCACGGGAAAGTCCGCGTTACGATCAACGCTGATCCCTATAATTTCTATATCAGTGTCGAGGATACGGGTGTCGGAATTCCTCAGGACTCCCTTGATAAGATCTACGAAAGATTCTACCGCGTCGACAAATCCAGGTCGAGGGAGGTCGGGGGCACCGGCCTTGGTCTTTCCATTACAAAAAGCATCATTCTGCAGCATCACGGCGCTATAGATGTCAGCAGTATTGAAGGCGAGGGAACGAAGTTTACAGTAACAGTCCCGCTCACTTACGTGGCTCATCCGGTTGAACTCAGAAGGCAGTCCGAGAGGATCAGGAGATCCGGAAAAAGAAGCAGACAAGTCCGCGCGAAGGCCGCTGCTGTGACCCGCAAAAGAAGCACAGCAGCACGGAACAGGACTCCTGTCAGCAGCTCCGCAGCCGGCAGCCATGCCGCCGGGACAGTCAAAAGAGCGCCTTCAGCAGGGACAGCGAAAAAGGCTTCTGCGGGGACCGCGAAAAAGACGGCTTCTGCGGGAACGGCGAAAAAGGCTTCTGCGGGGACCGCGAAAAAGACGGCTTCTGCGGGAACGGTGAAAAAGAATTCTGCCGGTACAGCGGCAAAAAAGACAACCGGCACTGCCGGGAGATCTTCCAGTGCCGGAACCGCAAAAAGAACGCAGAGCAGTAAGACTAAAACAGCCTCCACAAGCGGCGTATCCGGAGAGAAAGTTTGAATAAAAAGACAGGAATATTCTTAATATTGTTCACACTGTGTCTCTTTTTGGGAGCCTGCGGGAAGAAAGGCGCCGATAAAAGAGGCATCAGGATCTATTATCTGAATAAGGGTGATTACGGGATCCAGGAACAGGAATATGTTCCCGAGGCGGATGACCGTGATCGGATCATTGAGGAACTGATCGGCAAGTTATGTGTACAGCCTAAGGAGATGACGCTCAGGGCGCCGATCACGGATTTTAAACTTCTCTCAAGTGAGACCAGGGGGAAGATCGTTACCCTGAATCTTTCAGCGGAATATTACGATCTGAATGCTGTCGAAGAAGTCCTGACAAGAACAGCGGTGATCAATACCTTGTGCAGTTTTGCAGAAGTGGACGGGGTTTATTTTATGGTGGAAGGCGAGGCGTTCCGTGACGCAGACGGGGAGGAACCCGGCATCATGGATCCTGACCAGTTCATCTATAACTCCTACACAGAGATGCGCAATTACGAGAGAGTCCGCCTTCATCTGTATTTTGCCAATGAGAGCGGAGACAAACTCGTGGACGCGTACAGAACGGTGGTCTACAACAGCAACATGCCTCTTGAGAGGATCGTAATCGAACAGGTCATTCAGGGGCCGAACGGGAATTTCGCGTATCCGACGGTGAACAGCGCGACGAAAGTGATCAATGTCACCACCAGGGACCGCAGGTGCTATGTAAACCTGAACAGTGAATTTCTGCAAGGCCAGGAAGGGGTGCAGGCTCAGACAGCGCTATACTCGATCGTCAATTCGCTTTGTGAACTGCCCAGTATTGATTCCGTTCAGATCTCAGTGGATGGAAATACAGATGCAGTCTTTATGGAATCGATCCCTCTGACAGGAAGCTATCGGATGAACGAAGAGATCGTTGAAAGACACACGGAGACATAAAACAGAGAAACAGGATTCAATCGGCTTTCGACCGGGACATCACCCGGCGAAAGCCATTTTTTACTCCGGGAACATCTTGCTTTTTGCACTTATACAGATTAGGATAAAAAGGTCAGGACCGTTCGGTCCGTCCCGCGCCGGGTCCGGCCGGGGAGATTTCCATATTATTATAGATTTCAATACGTACGGAGGAGAAACTTGCGAAGACCGGTATGTCTGTTTGTTTTGCTCTTTACGGCGGCAATGTGGGTATCTGTGCTTATTTCTCCCCCTAAGCCCGCTGTCGGAGACAAGGCAGAGGGAAGATATGTTACGCTTCAAGGAATCGTGACAGAAAAGGAATATGCTGTCAGGGATCCGGGAGGAGAACAGTACATCAGGATGACTCTGGGGAGTGTCAGCCTGGAGTCGGCAGTACCAAAGGAAGGCGCATTCGAGATCGGGAGAGGGGATAAAGTATTGTGCCTCATCGAAGATGAGCCCGAGCTCCAGAAGGAGTGGGCCGAGGAGGGCGCGGCTGTGAGGATCAGGGGCAGGATCCGCCTTTTCAGACAGCCTTCCAACGATGGGGAATTTGACGCGTTTTTGTATTACAGTGTGATCAGGGGCTATTTGTTTACGCTCAGCGATTCTCATATTCTCTCTTATGACAGCGGAAATAATCCGGTCAGATCTGCTGCTTTCAAATTGAGAGACCATCTGTCGGCTGTGGCAGATGATATCTACGGCAGCAGGCACGGTACATACGGCAGGCAATGCGCATCAGTCATGAAAGCGATGCTTCTGGGAGAGAGCGGCCTTATCGACAGAGATGTAAAAGAGAAGTACCAGGCTGCAGGAATCATCCATGTGATCTGTGTGTCGGGTCTCCATATCACTCTGATCGGAACGGGAATCTACGCTTTTTTAAGAAAGTGCAGAGCACCGGTATCTCTGTCCTGTGCCGTCTCTCTGCTTCTTTTGTATTTATATGGCTTGCTGACGGGAATGCATACGTCATGTATCAGAGCACTCATCATGTTCGGAATGAGAGCAGTGTCAAAGGCGGCAGGAAGGACTTACGACATTCTCACCGCCATGGCAGTTGCGGCTCTGCTGCTTCTAATCGAACAGCCATGCTACCTTTTACACAGCGGTTTTCTTTTCTCATTTGGAGCCGTGGCGGCCGCGGGCTTTTTAATGCCGGAACTTCCGGGTCCCACGAAGCCCCTGGCTATCCCTCTTTTTACGCTGCCTGTTCATCTGTGTTTCTATTACACATTTCCGATTTATTCCATTATTCTTAATATAATCGTGATTTTTATGGCCCCTGTACTGATAACGGGAGGCTGCGTCTCGCTGATTCTCGGCACAGCTGCGGACCTGATATCCTCAGGGACACTGCTTCACACTGTGCTTGCAGCCGCCGGCTCGCTTGCGGGAGAGATCCCGGTGCTGATTCTGTGGATCTTTGAGCGTATGTGCGATCTGACAGAAAAACTGCCTTTCAATACTTTGACAACGGGAAGACCTCCGGACTGGGTGATCGTTGTCTATTATCTGATGATCGCAGCCGCGGTGTCAGTTTCACGGCTGAGACTGTGTGCGGAGAAAACAGCGCGCGGACTCCGTTTTGCCGTTTTTGCCGCGGCAGTTCTTGTGATCTTCAGAGTCAGATATGTGCCGCCCATGGCTCTGTATATGTGGGATGTGGGACAGGGAGACGGACTTTTGATCAGGACCTGCGATGAGAGCGGAACAAGTGTGATCCTGATCGACGGAGGAAGCTCCTCGAGAAAGTCGATCGGAGAAAATGTGGAGATCCCTTTTCTCAAATACCACGGGATATCAAAGATCGATTACTGTGTGATGACTCACGATGACCTGGACCATTGCAGCGGTCTTCTGGAACTGCTCGATCAGGCAGACGCGCCCGGCGGACTTCGGATCGGGTGTCTGGGCATGCCATCAGTCGCGGAAGACAGAAAGGGGGAAATCTATCACAGGGTTGAGGAGACAGCGCGGCAGAAGGGGATACCGGTCACTTACCTGCACAGAGGAATGATCTATTCAAAGGGAAAGCTGGAACTATCATGCCTTCACCCGGCGTTAAATGCCTCTTATGAGGAGGCTAACGAGTATTCCGTTGTATTGCTTTTAACATATGGCAGGTTTTCGGCGATGCTGACCGGTGATCTTGAGGGCCAGGGAGAGAAAGATCTGCTGGATTACCTGGGGGACTCAAAAATCTCAACGGATATTCTGAAAGCCGCACATCACGGAAGTAAGGGAGCTACCACACAGATGTTCCTTCAAAAGATCTCTTCAAGCATAGCGCTGATCTCCTGCGGGACCGGAAATCGTTACGGGCACCCCGCGCCTGAGACGGTCAGAAGGATCAAAGAGGCAGGCATGGAGATCCTGGACACGAGAAGAGACGGCCAGATCTCTGTGACAACAGACGGAAGGGGCAGGTATTTGATTCATACATTTTATTGACAAAACGCAGGGAATGTCATTCAATGAAAATTAATACGATAAAAGATTGAGACCGCGGCAGACAGCCGCGGTTTACGGATGGAGATCATTATGGCTCCCAAACAGGCAAAAAGCGATTTTGCTGCAGAGCAGAGACAATTTAATGAATCGATCCGGAGCGGGGATCTGAGAAGTGTATATCTTTTGTGCGGAGAACAGGCATATCTGAGACTGCAAAACAGAGATAAACTCGTGAAGGCGCTCATGGGAGATGGGGACACGATGAACCTGTCGCGTTATACAGGATCGGATGTGTCAGCAAGAGAACTGATTGACATGGCACAGACGCTTCCTTTTTTCGCGGACAGAAGAGTGATCGTTTTGGAAAACACCGGGCTGCTGCATCCGAAGTCCGCGTCTAAATCGGTGACGGGCAGCAAAACTGCCGCGTCAATCGCCGAGGAAGCGGAAAAGATCGCAGGCTTTATCCCCGAGATCCCCGACACGACATCGATCGTGTTTGTTGAGGAGAATGTCGACAAGAGAGGAAAACTGTACAAGGCTATAGTTAAGAGCCGCAAAGAGAAACAAGGTGATATTCTCGAGTGTGTCACACCGGGAGAAAACGATCTTCGCGCCTGGGCCGGAGGGATCTTCAGAAAGAACGGTTTTTCCGTCAGCGGAAGAACACTGGCCGTGTTCCTGGAATATACCGGGGAGGATATGCAGAACATCGCCGGAGAAGCGGAGAAACTTTGCTGTTACTGTATTGGAAAGAAAGAAGTCACCGAGCAGGATATTAAGGATGTGTGCAGCCCCAGGATCAGGGACAGAATATTTGATATGATCGAAGCCATAGCGCTGAGGGACAGAAAGAAGGCAATCGGGATCTATATGGAATTGTGTGCCCTGAGAACAGCGCCGCAGGTCATCCTTAGTCTTATGAGGAGGCAGTTTGAACAGCTGGTAAAGATCAAAGAGCTCAGCGGGACAATGTCTGACAGCGAGATCGCGTCCAAAGTCGGCGTCCCTTCCTTTGTCATTACCAAAAAATACAAACCAGCGCTCAGAATGTACAATACAGAAGAACTTGTGGAGGCACTGGATGAATGTGTCGCAGCCGACCACGAGAGCAAGAGCGGAAGGATCGACGCAGGGATCGCGGCGGAGATGATCATTGTAAGACACTCCGGCAGAGCGTGACATATAATGGAGAAAATGAAAGTTTTTTATGAGGAACTGCTGAACTGGTACTCTCAAAACCGCAGAGTGCTGCCGTGGAGAGAGGATCCGTCACCCTATCATGTATGGCTTTCGGAGATCATGCTGCAGCAGACCAGAGTGGAGGCAGTAAAGGAATATTACCGGAGATTTCTGGATAGTCTTCCCGATGTCGCCTCCCTGGCGGAGGCGCCTGAGGAACTCTGCCTGAAACTGTGGGAGGGACTCGGCTACTACAGCCGCGTCAGAAATTTAAAAAAAGCCGCTGTAGAAGTGATGGAAAACCGCGGGGGGGAGATCCCAAATACCTGCGCGGAACTGAAAAAGCTTCCGGGGATCGGAACGTATACGTCAGCGGCGATAGCCTCGATCGCGTTCGGGGAGAGAATACCGTCTGTGGACGGCAATCTTTTAAGGATCTTCTCAAGACTTACAATGTATGAGGAAAATATCCGGACGCCGGCCGCGCTGAAGAAAGCAGTCGAATGCTATACGGAACTGATGCCGGAAAAGACCGAAACAATCCCGGAGGAGAATCCCTGCGGGAATTTTAACCAGGCGCTCATGGATCTGGGAAACGCGGTGTGCCTTCCCAACACGACACCGGACTGCGGGAACTGCCCGATCTCGGAATTCTGCAGGATCCACAGGGAGAGACCGGGACGGGAAGCGGATCTGCCGGCGATCCGTACAGGTAAGGACAAAAAAGTGGAGCATCTTACGGTATTTCTGATCAGATCGGAAGGAAAAACCGCCGTGAGAAAGCGTCCGGCACGAGGGCTTTTGGCAGGTCTTTACGAGTTCCCGAATACAGCGGGAGAACTTGGGAGAGACGAAGCTGTGAAGTGGCTCAGGGAGCACTCTTTGGAACCGCTGAGGATCAGAAGGATCCCTGACGCCGAGCACATTTTCACTCACAAAAAGTGGATCCTGCGGGGGTATGAAGTGATAACAGAACCCTTTTCAGAGGGAAGTATACCTTTCATCATGGCCTCAGCTGAGGAGATCACAGACAAATACTGTATTCCCTCAGCTTTCGGGACATATCTGAAATGGCTGGATCTGAACAGTAGTGTTCCGTTATCCTGACAAAGGAAAAAAGCCGAAAGTTTTGGCTTATTTGTCAAGGTATGGTATAATATTAAGCCGATGACTGCATATGGAAGGAATTAAAAATGAAATTACTGACAATAGCTGTACCTTGCTATAATTCACAGGATTATATGGAAAATTGTGTAAGTTCCCTCGTAGTAGGAGGGGACGAGGTTGAGGTCCTTGTAGTGGATGACGGATCTTCAGACAGGACTGCCGAGATCGCAGATCAGCTTGAGGCAAAATATCCCGGGATCGTGAAAGCCATCCATCAGCCCAACAAGGGACATGGCGGAGCCGTGAACACCGGGATCGAGAACGCTTCCGGAATGTACTTCAAAGTGGTGGACAGCGACGATAAAGTCAAAGCCAGCGCTTTTAAATCTATTCTTGATAAACTCAGAGAGTATAAGGATGTTGAGGAGAAGATCGACCTTCTCATCAGTAATTTCGTGTACGATAAGGAAGGGCAGGTCCGCAAGAAAGTCATGCAGTACCGGAAAGCACTTCCGACAGGCAGAGTTTTCGGCTGGGAGGAGACTAAACGCTTCCGTAAGGGCCAGTATATTCTGATGCATTCCGTGATCTACAGAACAGAGCTTCTCAGAGAGTCCGGGCTGCGGCTTCCGGAGCACTGCTTCTATGTGGACAACATCTATGTGTTCAATCCGATGCCGAATGTGAAGAACCTCTATTATCTGGACGTGAACTTCTACTATTATTTCATCGGAAGAGATGACCAGTCTGTCAACGAGGAGGTCATGATCGGAAGACTTGACCAGCAGGCGAGGGTCAACCGGATCATGTTTGACTATTTCTCGGAAGGAGTAACGGAAGGCAGGATCGAAAAGAAAAACCAGCTCTACAAGTATATGTACAACTATCTTGAGATCATCACGACGATCACATCGGTTCTGGCGATCATTTCCGACGACGCTGAAAAACTCGCTATCAAGGACGAGCTGTGGGAATACCTCTCCGAGAAGGACCACGAGCTGTACTTAAAACTGCGCAGAGGTGTCTTCGGCACAGCGGTTCATCTGCCCGGCAGATTCGGGAAGACAGTGGTCTCCTCCGGATACGGGATCGCACGGAAAATTTTCGGATTTAACTGAGCGGGAGTTCGTTTGCCTCAGAGTTCTTCGTTGAGGCAGGGAGAGTGTTATGCATAAGAAAGAACTGAGAGGCTGGCTCAAGCACATCGATTTTATAGTGCTCGATGTGGTAGTGCTGCAGATCTGCTTTGTGCTTAGTTACTGGATATGGGTCGGGGTTGAGAATCCATACGACACGTATCTGTACAGATATCAGGCGATCCTGCTGCTTCTGTGTCAGCTGCTCACAGTACTGTTTACAAACAGTTATAAAAATATCCTCAGAAGAAACCGAATGGAGGAATTCATTGCCACTTTTCGGTTTGAGGCAACCTTCATGCTGCTGGAGATCCTGTTTCTGTTCATGGTACACCAGATTTATCTGGTATCCCGAATGTTTACAGGTATTATGGCAGTCATGTACCTGTTCGCTTCTTACTTTATGAGGCTTCTGAATAAGAAGAGGATCTTTAATTCCGTCAAGATCAAAATAGGGAAAAAGTCCCTTATGGTCATTACCTCTTCTTCACTGGCCGGAGAAGTGGTAAGGAACCTTTTGGACAACAGTGTTCACGACTATAAGATCACGGGCGTATACCTGATGGACAGGGAGTGCAGTTCAGAGACGATCCGGGACATTCCCGTTATGGGGAGAGAGACGGATATCATCAATGAGATCAGAAAGAACTGGGTAGACGAGGTGCTTGTTTATCAGCCCGATAATATGCCCTATCCCATGGATATGATCGATGCCATCATGGAGATGGGGATCACAGTCCATTACTGTCTGGAAGCATTAAATGCTCACAGCGACGGGATGCAGGAGGTCTCCAAGATCGGAACATACAGGGTTCTGACCAACAGTCTCAGGATCGTATCCACCAGACAGATCATCTGCAAGAGGATCATGGATATTCTTGGCGGGATCATTGGGTGCATCCTCACAGGAATCATCTTTATTTTTATAGCCCCCATCATTTACATTCAGTCCCCGGGACCGATCTTTTTCAAGCAGAAAAGGGTTGGGCAGAACGGCAAACAGTTCTACATGTACAAGTTCAGAAGCATGTATATGGACGCCGAAGAGCGCAAAAAGGCGCTCATGGAACAGAATAAGATCAGCGACGGGATGATGTTCAAGATGGATGATGACCCGAGGATCATCGGATCAGAAAAAAAGGATAAAAACGGAAGGCCTGCAGGGATCGGCAACTTTATCAGAAGAACCTCTTTGGACGAGTTCCCGCAGTTCTGGAATGTGCTCAAGGGTGAGATGTCTCTTGTGGGGACAAGACCGCCGACCCTTGACGAATGGGAAAAGTATGACCTGCATCACAGAGTGAGGATGAGTATCAAGCCCGGGATCACAGGTCTTTGGCAGATCAGCGGCCGGAGCGATATCACAGACTTTGAAGAAGTGGTCAGACTTGACCGTGAATATATTCAGAACTGGAGTGTCATGCTGGACCTCAAGATCCTCCTCAAAACCGTAGGTGTCGTGTTAAGGCATGAAGGAGCGGAATAAATAAAAACGTAAAGGCAGGATAGATGATAAAGAAACTGATTCATTTTATTTTTGTTTTATTGTTGCTGGCGCTCATTATAGGAATACCAGGAGCATGGATGCTCCAGCGGTCCTATAGTGATCCGGAAGTGCACTATTATTACACCAAAGAAGGAGAAGGCGACCAGTCTCTTCGCTTTGTGGTACTCTCAGATCTTTACGGCTATGTCTTCGAGGACGGCAACGGGGTGATCGCTGACCGGGCGGGAAACACTTTTCCGGACGCGATCCTGATCGGCGGCAATATGATCACTGCCGGTACGGAAGAACTGACTCCTCTCACGGATTTGATCAAGAGACTGGTTCAGATCGCGCCCGTTTACTATTCCTATGGAGAAGAGGAACTCAAGTATGTAAAGAACCACACTTCTGAGAAAGACAGTACGGATCCTCTGCGAGAGGCTCTCGAGAAAGCAGGGGCTGTTGTTCTGAACGAGAGTTATGCGGATACGAACCTCTACGGGATCGGTGTGCGGGTCGGCGGCATGTACAACAATGCCTATGAACTGACCAACCTCAGAAATGAGGTGAAGAAAAGGTATGAGGGGACCTGGAATTTCCTTAGCGACTATCAGAATACAGAAAATCTTAAGATCATGCTTTCCATCAGACCTGAGAGCTTTTTGTATTCGGACGCATGCAAAAACTGGGATGTAGACCTGGTGGTGAGCGGAAACGATCTGGGCGGCCTTGTAGTACTCCCGCATTACGGCGGAGTGTTTGGAGGATCCCGGGGATATTTTCCCGAATTTGTACACGGGTTGTCGGAAAAGGACGGAGTGAAACTGTTCCTTACAAGCGGACTGAGCGCGCCAAGGGGGATGATCCCCAGACTTAATAACCCGCCGGAAATCGCGGTGGTGGATATTGACGGCCTTTCCAGAGAACAGATGTGAACAAAAAGAACGCGCGGTCAAGGGAGTTAGACCTTGACCGCGCTTTTTATGGAGAACGAATGCAAATGCATCCTGTTCGGCGAAGATATTAATAATAACCGGCAAGATTAAAATAGCACTGTATTCTTAACTAAAGTTTAAATATCAAAAAACTGACTGCAATAAGGCGGCATTATTGTATTTTCGTTCATTTTGAATTCGTGTATAATGTTTTGGAATCGAATAATGACGAGTTAAAAGGAGCAGTATATGCAGATCGACTATGAAAAAGCCAGACGGGAAGGAGAACGGGCATACCGCAGAGCTGTCGCATCGGGGCAGTACCCCTATCTTCCGGCACTGGATTCCATGGGACAGGATATAGAAAGGATGGCGGTGAGACCGCTTGGCGTAAAGGAGATCCCCCTTAATATGATCGCCGGCACAAGAACTGTCGGAAGGCAGAACGCGTTTGCCTGCAACTTCATGCCGCTCACAGAACCGGGAAGCGAATTCGCACTCAAGTGGTCGTCTCTCTACGACTCCGCGATGGAAGAAGGAATCCGGGAACCGATCAAAGTTTACGAATACATGAATAAATTCTATGTGGAGGAAGGGAACAAGAGGGTTTCGGTATCCAAATTAATCGGTTATGTCTCTATTCCCGGAGATGTGATACGGATCATTCCGCCCAAAGCGGACGATCCGATCACCAGGATCTACTATGAATATATAGATTTTTACAATGTGACGGGACTGTTTTCCATCACATTTTCAAGAGAGGGTTCTTACGCGAAACTTGCAGACCACTTCGGGCAGGATCTGAAGAAAGCATGGCCTGACGAATTGATCGAGGAAATCAAATCTGCTTTTACGGTCTTCTCAAAGTGTTATGAACCTGTAAGCGGTAAGAATCCTATTACCGCAGGAGATGCTTTTTTGCTCTATCTTACGGTCTTTGAGATTGACAGTCTTCTGTACGATTCAGAAAATCTGATCAGACACAAGATCCAGAAACTCAGGAATGAGTACAGTATAATAGCCGGAGAGGACAAAATAGAGCTGGTCCGCGGCCCCTGGGAAGTAGGAAAGGGAAGCGGTGTAAAAAAACTGATCAATCTCAGCAGCGCCTACAACGGAAAACCTATTCGCGCCGCATTTCTGTTTGAGCACAAGGAAGAAGAATCCAGCTGGGTCTACAGCCATGAACTGGGCGCCAATGAACTCGTTGAGAAGTTTGATGGCGCCGTCGAAGCGAGCAGATTTGAGGACTGCAGCTCCGAGCATAACCTGGAGCAGGCATTTGAGGCCTGCGATGCGGATAAGGAGGACATAGTATTCGCCACATCTCCCGCTATGATGGAAGCCTGCCTGAAGGCTGCGATCGAATACCCGGAGATGAGGATCATGAACTGTTCTGTCAATCTCTCCAAAAGCTCGGTACCTACCTATTACACAAGAATGTATGAAGCTAAATTCCTGATGGGATGTCTTGCTGCCTCATTGACCGAGAACCATATAATCGGATATAGAGCTGACTATCCTATTTACGGAGGGATCGCAAACATTAACGCATTTGCGCTGGGCGCTGCAGCCTTTGATCCGAACGCCAGGATCAAACTTGTCTGGGCATCCAAAAAGGGAAGTGATTGGGAGAAAGAACTGATCGAAAGCGGATGCAGGATCATATCAGGGATCGACTTCATAAAACCCAAGGATCCAACCAGAAAGTATGGACTGTACCGGATCCATGACGCCGGGACGAGGAGAGCTGACGGAAGTATGAGAGAGGAACAGGAGGTGGAGAATCTCGCCGCCCCTGTCTATCAGTGGGGATCCTATTACGAGCAGATAATCCGCAAACTCATCGACGGGTCACTGGATGCAAGAAAATCCAGATCGGGCGGCAAGGCAGTGAACTTCTGGTGGGGAATGTCTGCGGGAGTTGTGGATATAATCCTTTCGAAAAATCTTCCGTATGCTTCCCGCAAGGTAGTTCTGGCGCTCAAACGCATAATAGCTGCGGACGCGGCAAGTCCCTTTGAAGGAGAGATCCACACGCAGACCGGCATATTAAAAGGACCTGATTCGCCGGCTCTCAATGACAAAGAGATCATCAAAATGGACTGGCTGTGCGACAATATCATAGGAGAGATCCCTGAGACATGGGAACTTGATGACTCGATCAAAAAGACTGTGAAAGCAACCGGTGTAAAGGAGAATAAGCTGTGAAGATTCTGGTTGTCGCAGATGATGAGAGCAAATCTCTGTGGGATTTCTACACACCGCGAAAGCTTAAAGGAATCGATCTCATCATTTCCTGCGGAGATTTGAGTCCCGATTATCTGGAGTTTCTTGTTACAATGTCAAACAGGACTCTGCTCTATGTCCGCGGCAATCACGATACGGTATATGACAGAAAGCCGCCGGGAGGCTGCGTATGTATCGACGAGATGATATATAATCACAACGGACTGAGAATTGCAGGACTGGGAGGCTCCATGCGGTACAAAGAAAGCAGCGACATGTACACGGAGTCGGAGATGACTTCCCGGGTGAACCGTCTAATGAGAAAGACACAGATCACCGGGGGAATCGATGTTTTTGTGGCTCACGCGCCGGTCAGGGGCTATGGCGATCTGGACGATCTGCCGCACAGAGGATTTCAATGTTTTGACAGTTTTCTCAGCACAGTAAAGCCTCTGTATATGCTTCACGGACATGTACATAAGACATATTCGCGAAACTTTGAGAGGCGCAGAGAACATCCCTCAGGAACAGTGATCGTCAATGCTTACGAATCCTGCATTCTTGAAGTGCCGGAGAGCGCGTATCCTGAGTTCGGAAATACAGGTGTTTTCCTGTATGATTTCTACTGCAGAAACGGTAGGAAATTCAAGGGATTTAACCGCAATCCGATCTGAACCGGATGAATTTTTTAGAGCGGAGCAACTGCCCGCTCCTATGGGAGGAGAAAAAAGTGATCAGAAAAAGAATTGTAAACGCAGGAAGAAAAACTGCAGCAGTGCTTCTTGTACTGGCTCTGTCAGCGGGCCTTTTCGGGTGCGGGGGCAAAGACGCATCCAAGAAGGACTCCACTGAGGAGAGCGCTGCAGCGAGCAGCACAGTGATGGAGCCGATCAACCCTGAAGAGGTGAAGTCGGAGGACATCATAAAAGAAGAGGAAAAACCGGCTGAATCCGCCACACAGAAGGATGTGATCGAGAAGCCTGAACCCTCCGAAGTGGACCCGGAGGCGGAGAGAGCGGAAGCGGAGAGAAAAAAGGAAGAAAACGAGAAGAGAAAGCAGGATAACAGCTCGGAGGTCAATCTCAACGAGGTGCTGGACGGCGTTATGTCCTTTGACGGAATGGAACTCACATTCCCGATCGAACTCAGTTCTATGAAACTTGGCAAGTGGACGCTTACCTATGAGATCGACGGAAATCCCGCGGACAAGACTATGGCGGCTGACCAGGTCGTGACAGCGAAGATGACAAGCCCCGATTACACGGATGATGATGTCATTGTCAAGGCTGAATTCGGCAACTATACCGGTTCCGAGGTGAAACTGACAGACCTTCCCATGACCGGGATCTATATCACAATGGGGAAGGGAAAAAACGGGGAAGCCCCCAATCTTCCTGAGCTTGAACTTCCCTGCGGCTTCACATGGGGAGCTTCTGAGAGCGAGATCCATGAGCAGCTCGGCGAAGCGAGCTTCTCCGGAAGTTTTGAGTATGACTTTGACTTTATGTACGAGAACGGCAAATATCTGCTGGAACTTGGCGGCATGAGCGACACGGGACTTGAATATATCGTGTACTCTGTGGAATAATAGGCATAGAGTGATCTGACAGGAAAGAATTATCCGACCTGGAAGAGCGGGAACAGTTTCTATGAAGACAGACATATGCGGATCAAGGCGGGATCTTTCGTGTGCGGAAGGTCTCCCTGCGCGTGTTTTCATGCTTGCAATGCTCTTTCACCGGAAAGGTGGAGGAGCCTTTTTTATGAACGGAATTTTTTGACAGGAGAGCGCAATGATCAAAATAGCGATTTACGGGAAGGGCGGTATCGGAAAGTCCACAACAACATCCAATCTGGCTGCGGCATTTGCCTTCTTAGGCAAAAGAGTGATCCAGATCGGCTGTGATCCCAAGGCGGATTCCACCATAAATCTTCTGGGCGGCCGGCCACTGCAGCCGGTGATGGACTATCTGCGCGAAAAGGATGAGGAGCCCGAAGCCATTGACCAGATCGCAAAAGAGGGTTATGGAGGAGTCCTGTGTATTGAGACAGGCGGACCTACGCCGGGACTCGGCTGTGCCGGCAGGGGGATCATCGCCACCTTCAGCCTGCTGGAGGACCTCAGGCTGTTTGAGACTTACAAGCCCGATGTGGTGCTGTACGACGTTCTCGGGGATGTTGTGTGCGGAGGATTTGCCGCGCCGATCAGAGAGGGTTATGCGCAGAAGGTCCTCATTGTGACATCCGGTGAAAAGATGGCGCTCTATGCGGCCAACAATATATGCACGGCAGTGCGAAACTTCGAGGACAGGAGCTACGCAAGAGTGGAGGGCATTATCCTCAACAGCAGAAATGTCGAAGACGAGAGCAGGAAGGTAGAGGAGTTCGCGCTGTCCAAAGGACTGCCTATAGTGGCCCGGATCCCCAGAAGTGACGATATCATCCGATTTGAAGATCAGGGAAAGACAGTGATCGAGGGAGATCCGGAACTCTATGTGAGCAAGTGCTTTCTGGACCTCGCCCAAAGGCTTATTGAAGAGGAAAAGAGCGGAAACTGATGGAGGAGAGAATGAGCGGAGCGATAAGTTATTCAGTCAGGGAGCTGTGGGAACTCGGAAAGAATAATATCCCGCAGGAAATGACTTCTTCCTCCCATCTGATCTACAGTTCGCCGGCCACCCTGGCTTTTAATTCGCCGGGGGCTGAGGGATTCGGCGTCAAGAGGGCGGGATTGTCCGTTCCCGGATCGGTCATGCTGATCGTATCTCCCGGCTGCTGCGGAAGAAATACATCTTCCATCAGCACTATGAAGGGGTACGAAAACAGGTTTTTTTATCTGACGATGGATGAGACGGATCTCATAACCGGCAGACATCTGCGCCGGATTCCAAAGGCGGTCTGCGAACTGGCGGCAGGCCTCAGTAAGCGGCCCTCTGTCATTATGATCTGCATCACCTGCGTGGACGCGCTGCTGGGCACAGATATGGAGCGGGTCTGCAGGAAAGCGGAGAAAATGGTAAATGAATCCGTCCGGGCAGTTTGTGACGCAGAGGATTCCTATATCCGTGTAAGGCCATGCTACATGTATGCGCTGACCAGAGAGGGCAGAAAGCCGCCCATGGTTCACGTCAGACAATCCATATATTCCCTGCTGCAGCCGATTCCCAAGAAATCCGACAGTGTCAATATCCTGGGATATTTTGCCCCTTTGGAAGAGGACTGCGAACTCAGGTCCCTTCTTAGACAGATCGGAGTGAGGCGGATCAGGGAAGTCTCCTCATGCGGAGACTATTCTGAGTTTGAAAAGATGTCGGAGGCCAATTTCAACCTGATCCTGAATCCGGAGGCGAGACCCGCAGCAGGAGACCTTCAGGAGAGACTGGGAATTCCTTCTGTCGAACTCACAAGGCTTTACCAGATCGACAGGATAGCGGCGCAGTATGACGCTTTTGCGGCGGCTCTCGGTGTCCGGTTTGAATACGGGACCTACATGGAAAAGGCCAAAACAGCGATGAAGAGGTTCAGAGAAACCTGTTCCGGAGCGGTCTTCAGTGTCGGCGAAGCGATCAATGCGGATCCTTTCGAGCTTGCGCTTGCCCTGGTGCGTTACGGCTTCAGAGTCAGGGAGATCTTCGGAACGATCACAACGGATTCTTATCGCTATATCAGGCACTTGTCCGACTTGAGTCCGGAAACAAGGGTTTATTCGAACCTGTCGCCCTCCATGCTGCTATATAAAGAGAACACGGATGGGGATGCAGATAATGAGGGAACTCTGCACATCGCTCTTGGACGGGACGCGGGCTGGTATCATCCGGATTACCCCTGTCTTCTGTGGGGACAGGACATTCAGCCTTTTGGTTTTATGGGCGTTTGCCGCTTTTTCGAGGCTCTGTCGGAGACCGTGCAGGGCAGTGAAAAGGAACTCTACGGTTCTGCGGTCAGACTGGTCGGCGAGTACGGAGCGGACAGAAAGATCGAAAAGGTCAGCCGAGGGGAGCCCGCGAAGAATATAGAGACCTCCGGCAACAGGCCCAAGGGCTACCGGGAGATCCTCACACCATTTGCCCCGGATCAGTCCGGCGCGGTCTCTGTATTCTATGAACTCGGCGGTATCACAGTGATCTGCGACGCGGGAGGCTGTACAGGCAATATCTGCGGCTTCGACGAGCCCAGATGGTTCCGCGCAAGAAGCGCCGTTTTCAGTGCAGGCCTTCGGGATATGGACGCGATCCTCGGAAGGGATGAGAAACTGGTGAAGAAACTGGCGGACGCAGCAGCTTTACTGTCAGAAGGCGGGGAGGACAAAACTCCTGCTTTTGCTGCCATTGTCGGGACTCCTGTTCCGGCCGTCATAGGGACAGATTTCAGGGCGCTTGAGAGGATGTCTGAGAAAAAGACGGGACTCCCCTGTATCGGTATTGCCTGCGACGGAATGGAATACTACGACAAAGGCGCTGAAAAGGCATATCTGGCTCTTTTTGAGAAGTTCGCAAAAAAGCCGGGCAATGAAACAGATGCAGAGAGAAATGGCCCTATCGGAATTCTCGGCGCGCAATACATGGATCTGGGCGGGATCGCTGATTATGAGGCGCTCAGAGAATATACAGAGAAGGAATTCGGCAAGCGGGCGGTGATCTACGGAAGCCGTGCGGATGGGACAGAAGCTTTTTCAGATCCGACATCAGTCTGTGAGAACCTTGTTATTACTGTGTCGGGTTATGAGGCTGCGAAAGCGCTTTTGTCAAAATATTCAGTCCCTTTCCGCTGCTGCAATCCTTTGGCAGAACGGCAGATCCGCAAGATCGCGGAGAATACATCAGTTGCCGGAAAAAGAATCCTGGTGGTTCACGAACAGATTACGGCAAATTCCTGCAGAAAGGTGCTGCAGGAGCTCGGAGCGGGAAGCGTGGACACAGCTACATGGTTCATGCTGAAGAAAGAACTGAGCGAAGCGGGAGATTTTCACCTTAGCGAGGAGACAGACCTCGCCCGGGCGGTTTGCTCAGAAAAATACGACATGATCATCGCGGACCCGGTCATGCTCCCTCTGTTGCGGGACTGTTTTGACGGGGTGTTCGCCGGACTGCCGCATTTCGCGGTTTCAGGTAAATTATGATCGGAAATACAGAGAAGACATTAAGAATAAAAGTATACGGAATTGTCCAGGGAGTGGGGTTCAGGCCTACTGTGGCCAGACACGCGGCGCAGGCCGGGATCAGAGGATCAGTCTGCAATAAGGGACCTTATGTGGAGATCTTTGCCCAGGGCGGACAGGAACAGGTGGACTGCTTCTTAAATCTTCTCGAGAAAAAGCCTCCGGCGAGGGCAGCTGTGCTCAAGATGGATGTCCGCAGCGCTGACAGCAGGGAACAAAGTTTTACATCCTTCGAGATCATAGAGAGCACGAAAACTAAGGGAGAGATCTTTATTTCTCCGGACATTGCGATCTGTGAAGAGTGCCGGAAGGAACTTCTCGATCCGGGCGACAGAAGATATCTTCACCCCTTTATCAACTGCACGTGCTGCGGACCCCGGCTTACCATTTTGGAAGGACTTCCTTATGACAGGGTGAGGACGAGCATGAAAATGTTTCCCATGTGCCCGACCTGTTCCGGTGAGTATCACTCTCCGAAAAGCCGGCGCTACGATGCTCAGCCGGTCTGCTGCAACGAGTGCGGACCTGAGGTATATCTTGCCGGAGAAGAAGCTGTCCGCGGAAGTGAAGCGATCACAAGAACCCGCAGGATCATTTCAGAAGGCGGGATCGCCGCGGTCAAAGGCATAGGAGGATTCCACCTGTGCTGCGATGCGACCAATGAAGAAGCGGTGGCAAAACTTCGCCTGAGAAAGACAAGGCCTGTTAAGCCCTTTGCCGTTATGATGAGGGACGAAGAGGCAGCAGAGAGAGAATGTGAGATCAGCGATGCGCAGAGAGAGATTCTCACCGGGCACCAGAAGCCGATCCTGCTGCTGCAGCGAAGAGAAGGAGGGAAACTGTGTCCTTCGATCGCACCCGGAAATCCTACCGTTGGAGTGATGCTCCCCTATGCACCGGTCCAGATCCTGCTCTTTGATTATCCGGACGGGATCAATATGCCGGACTGCCTTGTGATGACCAGCGGAAATGTCTCCGGAGCACCGATATGCAGAGATGATGCTGAGGCCATTGCGGAGCTTGGAAATCTCTGCGACTGTATTCTTTCTCACAACAGAAAGATCCGGATCAGGGCAGACGACTCGGTCATGGATTTCTATGACGGGGAGCCTTACATGATCCGCAGGTCCAGGGGTTATGCGCCGCTTCCCTACATGCTCTCTGCGTGGGAAGGAAGCGAAAAAGAAACGGGCGGCACAAGAGTGCTGGCCATAGGCGGCGAACTGAAAAATACATTTTGCATAGGAAGCGGAAGCCTGTTTTATCCCTCCTCTTATATCGGAGATCTGGCGGACCTCAGAAGCGTGAAGGCGCTGGAAGAGACGACAGGGAGGTATGCGCGGCTCCTGGAAGTGACTCCGGAAGTTATTGCGTGTGACCTTCACCCCAGATACAACTCGGTAACGACATCGATCGGGCTCTCAGAGAAGCTCGGGAGAGAGCGTGGAGGAGATTCCCTTCCGGTGGTAAAAGTTCAGCATCATTACGCCCATGTTCTAAGCTGTATGGCGGAGAATGATCACGCGGATCCGGTCATAGGAGTTTCCATGGACGGCACAGGATACGGGACTGACGGTACCATCTGGGGAGGAGAGATCCTTACGGCGGACTACCACGGCTTTGAAAGAAAAGCCAGCATTAAACCATTTATTCAGGTGGGGGGAGACCTCTCCTCCACAGACGGATGGAGGATCGCAGTGTCCATGCTGCACAGTATCAGCAAAGCAGAGGAAGCGGATTCACCGCTTAAAGATGTCCTTTCCCTTACTCGAAAGTTTTCACTGTGCACGGAGCAGGAATCTTCTGTTCTGATGAAAATGGCGGACAGAAGACTCAACTCGGTGGTCTCCACCAGCGCGGGAAGGCTGTTCGATGCCGTGAGCGCGATCTGCGGGATTTGCAGACATTCCACTTTTGAGGGAGAAGCCTCGATGGCTCTGGAGTTTGCTGCAGAGGCGTACGAGAAAACTGCGCCGGAAAGCAGGAATGAGGAGAGCACAGCAGATCAGACAATAATAAGAGGAGAAGACGGACGCCTGATTCTTCCTACGGACAAGATCGTGAAAAGGATCACTCTCGGAAGACTCCGCGGTGAGGAAACGGATCGTCTTGCATGGCTCTTCCACAAAATGCTCGCTGACCAGATTATTTCAGCCTGCGCCGAAATCCGTAAGGAGAACGGGATCCGGACTGCCGCCCTCAGCGGTGGATGCTTTCAGAACCGCCTTCTTCTGGACATGGTCAAAAAAGGGCTTGAATCGGAAGGTTTCAATGTTTTGATCCACCATCTGGTTCCTCCTAATGACGGAGGCATAGCATTGGGGCAGGCTGTAGCTGCAGTACAGGCAGTTCATGACGGGAAAGTAAAGATCATCCGGACGGATGTTTCATAAAGATCAAATATATAAAAGCGGATGATTCCGCCAAGGAGAGGAAATTATGTGTGTAGGTCTTTCAGCAAGAGTAATCAGGATCAATGAAAACGGAACAGCGCTGGTAGATGCAAGCGGTGCCAAGAGGCAGGTCTCCGCGCAGCTTTTGGAGGATCTGGAGCCCGGCGATTATGTCATGGTGCACGCAGGAGCGGCGATCTCAAAGATCACCAGCGATGATCAGACAGAGACAGAGGAGCTTCTGGAGGAACTGTTATGAGTGATGACAGAAATGCAGGGTCAAAAAAGAGATCGGCCCTTGAGATCATTAAGAACTACAGCGGTCCTGATGTGCGGATCATGGAGGTATGCGGCACTCACACCCACGAGATCTTCAGGCTGGGCATCAGAAAGATACTCCCGCCGTCTGTAAAGCTGATCTCAGGACCGGGATGTCCCGTCTGCGTAACTCCGGTGAGCTTTATCGACGAGGCTCTCATCCTCGCGCTGGATCACGGATGCACCATCTGCACTTTCGGGGATCTTGTCAGGGTTCCGGGAACTTCTTCAAGCCTTCAGAAAGCCCGCGGCGCAGGGGCGAAAGTCCAGGTCGTATACTCGCCTGCGGATGCGGTGGAGTACGCGGTGAAGCATCAGGATGAGCAGGTGGTTTTCCTCTCAGTCGGATTCGAGACCACGACGCCTTCCGTATGTCTCGCGGTGCAGGCAGCGCAGAGGGATAATGTGGAGAATTTCTCTGTTTTGACAGCTAATAAGACAATGCCGGGAGCTTATGAAGCCATGAAGGACAGCACTGATCTGTATCTCTATCCCGGTCATGTGCACGCTATTGTGGGAACGGGGATCTGCGAGGATCTGGCGGCCCGCGGCGTGAGCGGCGTGTGCGCGGGATTTACTGCTTCAGAGCTTGTAACTGCGCTTGCTGTAGCTGTCACGAAGTTTGAAAAGGGAGAGCCTTTCTTCGTGAACTGCTACCCCAGAGTCGTAAGAGCACAGGGACAGCCGGCAGCAGTGCGCCTGGTGGATTCCATGATGGAACCCTGCGACAGCGAGTGGAGAGGGATCGGGGAGATCCCTATGTCCGGAATGAAACTGCGGGATGAGTATTCACAGTATGACGCTCGTGTGAAGTTCAGCCTTCCGGAAGTGAAAGGGCGGAGCAATCCGGCCTGCCGATGCGGAGAAGTCCTTCAGGGCAAATGTCTCCCTTCCGACTGCAAAGTTTTTGGCAAAGTGTGTACGCCGGAGCACCCCGTTGGAGCCTGTATGGTATCAGGCGAGGGCGCTTGTTCGGCATTCTATCTGTATGGAGGTTGAGATAAATACAATGACTGGCAGCAATACAGTAACGCTGGCCCACGGCGCCGGCGGCAAACAGACTTCAGAATTGATCGACCGTGTGTTCAAAAGACATTTCCAGAATCCTCTCTTTACTGCGGATGACGCGGCAGTCATCGGGATCGAAAAGGGAAGGATCGCTATGTCTACAGATGGCTTTATCGTATCCCCGGCCTTTTTCGCAGGCGGAAACATCGGAAAACTCTCGATCTGCGGAACGGTAAATGACCTCGCCTGCATGGGCGCAGTGCCCAAATATCTGACCTGCGGATTTGTCATCGAGGAAGGATTCCCCATGGACAAACTCGAGGAGATCGCAGCTGCGATGGAGAAAACTGCCGCCGAAGCCGGCGTACAGATCGTGGCAGGAGACACCAAAGTTGCAGGGAAAGGCCAGGTGGACGGTGTATTCATCAACACCACCGGAGTCGGGATCATTCCTGACGGCGTGAAGACTTCCGGAGCACTGGCAGAACACGGCGATGCGGTTATTGTGACCGGTGATATCGGAAGACACGGCTGCACCATCCTTCTTGAGAGAGATGACTACGGGATTGAGGCGGACGTCACAAGCGACTGCGCGCCCCTGTCCGGAGCTGTACAGGCGGCGCTGAAGGCAGTTCCCGAGATCCATGTTATCCGCGATGCGACCCGCGGCGGCGTGGGAACAGTTCTCTATGAGATCGCGGCCCAGAGCGGCGTCGGCGTAAATCTTGACGCGGGAAAGATCCCTGTAGATCCCGCCGTGAAGGGAGTCTGCGGCCTGCTGGGGCTTGAACCCTTATATCTGGCCTGCGAGGGAAGACTTGTTATGGTATGCCCTGAAGAGAAAGCGGAACTGTTAGTGGAAACTCTCCGGAACTGCAAATACACGGAAGGGACGACTGTGATCGGTAAGATCACCGACGTTATGCCCGGAAGAGTGACTATGACGACAGAAATCGGCGCGCAGACTCTTCTTCCGCAGCCCGGTAATGAGCTGCTTCCGAGGATCTGCTGAGAGAATAAAGGAGACGGCTATGAGCATAGAGACGAGAGTGGCGGTGATCTCTATCATTGTCGGAAACGAGGATGCCGCGCAGAAGATCAATGAGATCCTTCACGAATATCGCGGTTATATTATCGGGAGAATGGGGATTCCTTACAGAAGCAAAGGGATCAGCATCATCAGCGTAGCGGTAGACGCTCCTCAGGAGAAGATCAGCGCGCTTTCCGGTAAGATCGGAAAGCTGCCGGGGATCAGTGCCAAGACGGCTTATTCCAATGTGATCTCAGAGGTGGAGATAAAATGATCAGAATAGCATTTTACGGAAAAGGCGGCATCGGGAAATCGACTACCGTTTCAAATCTGTCGCAATACTGGGCAAGCCTGGGAATGACTGTACTTCAGATCGGATGCGACCCCAAAGCGGATTCCACCCTGAGCCTGCGGGACGGGAAGAAGATCCCCACAGTCATGGAGATGGTCAGAAAGCGCGTTCCCTTTGGACTTGAAGATGTTATCTATGTGAAAGAGACCGGAAGAGGACGAGTCATCTGCGCGGAGGCAGGGGGTCCCATGCCCGGACGGGGATGCGCCGGCAGGGGCATCATCACTGCGCTGGAGACTTTAAGGGACAAAGATATTTTGGCAAAATACAGCCCGGATGTGATCCTCTACGATGTCCTCGGGGACGTGGTATGCGGAGGATTTGCCATGCCTATGAGAGAGGGATACGCCAACAGAGTGTATATTCTGACTTCCGGCGAGAATATGGCGATCTATGCGGCGGCCAATATCGGACTCGCAGTGGAAAACTTCAAAGAGAGAGGATACGCGCAGCTGGGCGGTCTGATCCTCAACCGGAGAAATGTAAAACGCGAGGAAGAAAAAGTGCTTGAACTCTCACAGGATCTTCACACGCAGATCACCGGTAGTATCGAGAGGTCGGATCTTGTACAGGAAGCGGAAGAACTGGGAGTGACTGTCATGAGCGCATTTCCTGATTCTGATATTGCGGATTGCTACAGAGCATTGGCCGATAAAATAGCCTCGGACTGCGGCGTCGCGTATCCGGCACAGGAAAATGAAGCTGCTCCGGAAAAAAGCAGAGAGAGCTCTGAAGCAGGAAGCGAAGGTCCCTCCAGGATCCCTGTATCAAAAGCTTCCTTTCCTGCACCTTTCGCGCAGGAACTTGAATTTAATCCGCCGGTCCACGAGACCTGGAACATTGTGCATATCGGAATGCTGATGCCCCAGGCCCATCAGATCTACGTCTGCTCGGACAACTGTATGAGAGGAGTCGTGATGACTGCCGCCGAGATGAACGCTATCGAGCGCTTTTCCTGTGTAGTCCTTGAAGAAAAGGACATGCACAGCGGAAATCTCGAGGAGATCACACTTGAGGGAGTCTCTGACGTGCTGGAAAAGATCCGCAGAAAGAGGGGAGAGGAAGGACTTCCCAAAGCTGTCCTTGTATTTCCTGTCTGTCTCCATCACTTTATGGGATGCGATCTGAGATATGTATATAAAGAGCTGGAAAAGAGATTCCCGCAGATAGTATTCATCAAGGGATGGATGGATCCCATTATGCAAAAGACAGGCCCCAGTCCGGACATGAAACTCAGAAAGGCTATGATGGATATCCTTGAGCTTTCTGAAGAAAAGAACGGGCTTACAGCACTGCTCGGAGATATCTATGCGCTGGATCCCGAGAGTGATCTGATGCGGCTGATCCGGGCGGCGGACAAGGCCCGGGGGATGGACTCAAATCCGCTGCAGATACAGGACTGCGAAACTTTGAAAGAGTATCAGAAACTCTCAGGCAGAGAAGTCTTTATAACAAGAAGCCCCATGTCTGCGGTCTCTGTAAGGCAGACGGCCCGAAGACTGGGCTGTAAGGGACTGTATCTGCCGGCAGTCATCGATTATGCCGGGATCAGGGAAGAACTTGAAACTGCAGCACAGACACTGGGCATAACTATGAAGCAGGCAGGCATTGACTTTGCACAGGAAGAAAAACTGTGCGAGAAGGCACTTTGTAACCTGCGGGATTTGATCGGCAGCACTCCGATCGCAATTGATTATATAGCCGTGCAGAGACCTCTGGGGTTTGCAAGACTTCTTCTTGAGCACGGATTTAATGTCAGGGAAGTTTATCTGGACGCTGTGAGCCCCGAAGAAGAGGATGATTTCCTCTGGCTCAGGGAGAACCACGGCGAAATTCTTCTTTGCAGTACGATCCATGCAGAGGGGCGTCTGCTCCACGCGGGAGCCATAGATCCGGAACACAGCGGTTACCTGGCCGTAGGGCCCAAAGCGGCCTGGTTCTGCGGAACTGAGCACTTTGTAAACCTCGTCGACTTCGGGGGAATGTGGGGCTTTAGCGGGATCAGAAAGATGGCTGCCCTGATGGAAGATGCCTATAAGAATACGAAGGATACAAGGGACCTGGTTCCCAGAAAGGGCCTGGGCTGCGAGAGCATTCTGTTCTGACGCGTATAATAAGACGATATTTTGACCTTCGGGAGGAAACTATGAGACAGGCATACAGAATACTGCCGGTCTACTCCGGGGATGTATCGGGAGTGTGTTCGGCGCTCTACGAACTGGGGGGCATGGTAGTCATGCACGACCCGTCCGGATGTAATTCCACATACAACACCCATGACGAGACGCGATGGTACGACCGCGACAGTCTGATCTTTCTGTCGGGGCTGTGTGAACCTGATGCGGTCATGGGCAATGACAGCAAACTGATCAATGATGTTGTGAGAGCGTCCGGGAAGTTCTCGCCGCGGTTTATCGCGCTCTGCAATTCTCCGATCCCGTACCTTACGGGTACGGATTTCGCCGGAATATGCAGGGTCATTGAGAGCAGGACCGGTATACCGACATTCTATATTCCGACTAACGGAATGCACGACTATATAAGCGGCGCAGGCCTTGCTTTTGCTAAGCTGGCTGAAAAGCTGTTTGGAGAGGCGGGCGGCTCTGAAACCGGAGACAATGAAAGAGCCGCGAAAAGAAGAAGCCTGAATATACTCGGAATGACACCTCTTGACTACGCGGTGGAAAGCTGTGTATCTTCCCTCCGTGAAATCCTGGAAAAGGAAGGCTGGGAGATCACTTCTGTGTGGGCTATGGGCGACTCTTTGACTGAACTGGAAAAGGCCGGCGGGTCGTCAGTCAACCTTGTGGTATCAGCTTCAGGCATGCGCACAGCTGAATATTTGAGGGCCAAGTTCGGTACACCATGGGTGGCGGGTGCTCCGCTGGGAAGCATGCGAGGACGTGTGCTTCGAAAACTGGCGAAAGCCGCGGAAAGCGGAGTCTGCGGAACCGCATATGAGACCGATGGATCGGATCTTCAAGGAAAACCACAGATCATCGTGATCGGCGAGCCGGTCCTGTCCTGCAGTATCGCGCAGGATTATGAAGACAGAGGACTGCGTACATGTGTGATCGCAGCTACAGAAGAGAGTGAGAATCTGATCCGATCTGCGGATAAGATCTGCCGGGGAGAAGAGGAAGTTGAAGAAACAATGGAGCAGATCTGCTCGGAGAATACCCTTGTGATCGCGGATCCGCTCTACCGCTATGTGATCCCGGACGGGACCGCAATGGACCCGGTGCCGCATCTGGCATTTTCAGGCCGCATTTACAGAAGCAGTTTCAGAGATCCTTTCATCAATACATGTGAGGGAAAAGGAGGCAGCGATGAGCCTTAACAGCACGCCTTCGGGCGAAAGAGTGCACATTGGATTCTTCGGCAGGAGAAATGCAGGAAAGTCCAGCATTGTGAACGCCGTGACGGGTCAGGAGATCTCCGTGGTATCCGACGTCAGGGGCACGACGACTGATCCGGTCATCAAGTCTATGGAACTGCTGCCCCTGGGTCCTGTAGTGATCATAGATACGCCCGGATTTGATGACGAGGGCGCGCTGGGGGAGAAGAGAGTCCGGCGGGCCAGAAGAGTTATGAACCGGGCCGACCTGGCTGTGCTCGTACTTGACGCGCAGACCGGAGCCGCAGAAGCTGACATGGAGCTCATAGCTCTCTTTGAGGAGAAAGAGATACCCTACATTGTAGTCATTAATAAATCCGACCTCGTTGACAAGACCGGTGTCGAAGAAGCGGAAAAGTTGTTTCCCGGGATCATTAAGGGACAGATTCTTTATGTGAGCGCTTTGACAGGTGATGGTATCCATGAACTCAAGGAAAGAATAGCCGTTCTCGGCAGAGAGAGCATTGTGGAGAGACCGCTGATCGGGGATCTGATCGAACCTTCTGAAATGGTCATCCTGGTAATTCCCATTGACAAAGCCGCTCCTAAAGGGAGGCTGATCCTTCCCCAGCAGATGATGATCCGTGGAATCCTCGATGCGGACGGCATTCCCATCTGTGTCAAACAGGACCGGCTCGGAGAACTACTGGAGAAACTGGATTGTGAGGGCGGGCAGACTAAGCCCGGACTTGTCATCACTGACAGCCAGGTCTTTGGAGAGGTGGCCAAAACAGTGCCGGCGGACATTCCCCTCACCTCCTTCTCGATCCTTATGGCCAGATATAAAGGATTTCTTGACTCCGCGCTGGCAGGCGTCAGAAAGATAGATGAACTGAAGGATGGAGATGTGATCCTGATCTCCGAGGGCTGTACGCACCACAGGCAGTGCGGCGACATCGGAACGGAGAAGATCCCTGCCTGGATCAGGAAGAAGACCGGTGCGGATATCCGCTTTGAGACGAGCTCGGGCACAGGATTTCCCGATGATCTCACTAAATACGCGCTGATCATCCACTGCGGCGCCTGCATGCTTAACGACAGAGAGGTGCGCTGGCGCATGAAGTGCGCGGCAGACCAGGGAATTCCTTTTACCAATTACGGCACTGCGATCGCCTATATGAGGGGGATCCTGGACAGAAGTACGGAAATTGTGCGAAATGAATAAACTTTCGAGAATGGCGGAGCTGGTCGGGCTCCTGGAAAAAGAACAGACACTCACAGACAGCGATCTTCGTGAGTTATTCGATATTTTGGCAGAGTCGTGCAGTGAAGACGCGGACAGATGCGTGCAGATCCGCGAAGAGATCCCGGCTGCCCGGTGTACAGAGGAAGAAGCGCTTCTCTATGCCGCGGCGCGAAGGGCAAGAGAGAAGTATTACGGAAATGACGTCTATCTTCGCGGGCTGATCGAGTTCACGAACTACTGCAGAAATGACTGCAGATACTGCGGGATCCGGAGAAGCAACCGGAATGTACAGCGCTACAGACTGACTCCGGAGCAGATCCTTGCGTGCTGCGAGCAGGGGTATTCCCTGGGCTTTAGGACCTTTGTGCTGCAGGGCGGCGAGGATCTGTATTTCACGGATGAAATGATATGCGGGATCGTGTCCGCAATTAAAGAGCGGTATCCCGACTGCGCTGTGACACTGTCTATCGGAGAAAAGAGCAGAGATTCCTATAAAGCCTATTTCGATGCCGGCGCTGACCGCTATCTGCTGCGCCAGGAGACATCGGATCCGGAACACTACAGATATCTTCATCCGCAGGAGCTGAGCATCGCAAACAGAAAGAGGTGTCTTGCAGATCTCAAAGAGATCGGATATCAGGTGGGCTGCGGGATCATGGTGGGATCCCCGGGACAGACCAGGGACCATGTGATCGAAGATCTGCGCTATATGAAAGAATTCCGGCCTCATATGATCGGAATCGGGCCCTTTATCCCCCACAAAGATACACCCTTCGCGGGTGAGAAGGCGGGAAGCCTCTATGACACCCTTCACCTTCTCGCAGTGATCAGGCTCATGCTTCCGGATGTTCTGCTTCCCGCGACGACAGCGCTGGGAACCATTCATCCTGTCGGAAGAGAATTGGGATTTCTGGCCGGAGCCAACGTGATCATGCCCAATCTGTCTCCGGGAGACGTGCGGAAAAAATATCTTCTGTACGACGGCAAAATATGCACGGAGGACGAGGCGTCCGCATGCGGCAGGTGCATTGAACTCAGAGTCCGCAAGGCAGGCTGCAAGGTCGTGTACAGCAGGGGTGATTATGCGGGATTTAAGGTACGCAGCCATAACAAATAATAACTTGTGATAAAAACGGAAGCGGAGGACAGAAAATGGAATACAGGATCGAACACGACTCAATGGGCGAGATGAAGGTGCCCGCGGACTGCTACTGGGGAGCCCAGACGCAGAGAAGCTATCAGAATTTCCGCATCGGAACAGAGAAGATGCCGGCAGAGATCATCCACGCCTTCGCGGTGCTCAAAAGAGCAGCTGCTATGGCCAACTGCAGGCTTGGGAAGCTTGATGAAAAGAGATGCGGGCTGATCGCGGAAGTGTGCACGGAAATAGCTGATGGAAAGCTCAGCGGCGAGTTTCCCCTGGCTGTGTGGCAGACAGGAAGCGGCACACAGTCCAACATGAACGTCAACGAGGTCATCGCCAACAGAGGCAATGCCATTGCAGGCGATAAACTCCTGCATCCCAACGACACAGTGAATATGTCCCAGAGCTCCAATGACACATTCCCCACCGCTATGCACATCGCAGCTGTGACGGCTCTGGAGCAGCAGCTCATTCCTGCACTGGATACCATGATCGCTGAGATGAAGAGGCTGGAGAAGGAAAACGAAGGCATTGTAAAGAGCGGGCGCACACATCTGCAGGACGCTGTTCCCATCGCTTTCTCCCAGGAGATCAGCGGCTGGAGAGCAATGCTTGAAAAGTGCCGAGGGATGATCCGGGATTCGGAGAAAGGCCTCAAAGAGCTGGCTCTGGGAGGAACCGCCGTCGGCACAGGTCTCAACGCTCCCAAGGGATTTGCGGAGGAAGCGGCCGCGGCCGTATCGGAGCTCACAGGATTTGATTTCAGGACTGAGGACAACAAATTCCATGCGCTTTCTTCTAAAGACGCTGTGGTCTTCTCCCACGGCGCTCTCAAAGCGCTGGCTGCCGACCTGATGAAAATAGCGAACGACGTGAGATGGCTGGCAAGCGGTCCCCGCTGCGGAATCGGAGAGATCTTTATCCCGGAGAACGAGCCCGGCAGCTCTATCATGCCCGGCAAAGTTAATCCGACCCAGTGCGAAGCCGTGACCATGGTTACTGTACAGGTAATGGGAAATGACACTGCGATCGGGATCGCCGCCTCTCAGGGCAATTTCCAGCTCAACGTATTCATGCCGGTTATAATTTATAATTATCTGCAGTCGGTAAGGCTTCTTTCGGATGTCCTTGATTCTTTCCGGACAAACTGCGTGTGCGGGATCACGGCAAACCGGGAGAAGATGAAATACAATCTCCACAATTCCCTGATGCTTGTAACGGCCCTCAATCCTTATATCGGCTATGAGAACGCAGCAAAGACTGCCAAGCTGGCTTACAAGGAAAATATATCTCTCAAAGAGGCCTGTGTTAAACTTGGCTTTCTCTCATCGGAGAGGTTTGACGAGGTATTTCATCCGGAGAAAATGGTCTGAGCCACCCGCGCCGCAATAAAAATCATCAAATAACCGATGTTTGTTAAAATCTTTCTTGAAACACCGAATGGAAATGCATATAATAGACGTTGAATTTCCTGTATACAATTGTACAAATTTTTACTGTACATTGTCTGAGTGAGTCACAGGAAGAAGTGGAGGAAAGAACATGAAAAAGATTATTGCAATGCTGCTCACAGCAGCGATCTCTGTCAGCCTCATCGCCTGCGGATCATCCACAAGCACGGGCAGCTCCGACGCTAAGGATACAGCTGCAGCTGAAGAAACCGCTTCCGCTGAGGGCGCGGAGTCCGATGCACTTGCTGACGGCAAACTGATCGTCGGAACAAACGCTGAGTTCCCGCCTTTTGAATATCTCGGCGACAACGGCGAACCCGACGGATTTGACATGGCTCTGATCAAGGCGATCGGCGAGAAACTGGGTGTGGAAGTTGAAATCCAGAACATGGAGTTCGGCTCCCTGATCACATCGATCGGTTCTAAGATCGATGTTGCCATCGCAGGCATGACCGTAACGGATGAGAGAAAGAACGCTGTTGATTTCTCAGATTCTTATTATGAAGCTGTTCAGTATGTGATCCTTCCCGCTGATTCCGCTATCGCGGCGAAGGAAGACCTTCTTGGCAAGAACCTCGGATGCCAGCTCGGCACCACAGGTGAGTATCTGATCGACGACCTTATCGCTGAGGACGGAACAACACAGAAGAAGTCTTATAACAAAGCTGTTGACGCTGTAAACGATCTTCTTAACGGCAGACTTGACTGCGTGATCATCGACAGAAACCCCGCTATGGTATTCCAGAGCAATTATCCTGATCAGCTCAAGCTTACCGACGGAGCTGTTTATGGCTTCGAACCTGAGCAGTATGCGATCGCAATGCCCAAGGGCGACACCGTTCTCACAGAGAAGGTCAATGCCGCGCTTGCTGAGATCAAGGCTGACGGAACATTCGATAAACTCGTCGAGCAGTATATCCAGAACTGAGTATCCGCTCTGAACAAGATTTAAGAGCCTGCTCTGTCAGGCGTATCATAAAAGGATGTTTCTGCCGGGCGGGAGTAACTCCTGCCCGGCATTTATGTAAGAGAAAAACCGTAAAGTACAGATTTTAGTACGATAGGAGTAACAGATGAGCGTCAGTGAATTATTCAGAATAGCCTTCATAGAGAAAGACCGCTGGAAACTGTATCTGCAGGGACTGGGCATAACGATTGAAGTATCGATCTTCGCGGCTATGATCGGTCTGGTGCTCGGCACGATCGCAGCTCTGATGAAACTGCACACCAACCGCAGCGGCAAGATCACGATCTTCGGCAGGATCGCGGATGTGTATATCGACGTCATAAGAGGGACGCCTTCGGTTCTGCAGCTTATGATCATGTGGTTTATCATAATGAGCAACTGCAGGAACGGAATACTTGTAGCCAGCCTTTCTTTCGGTATCAACTCAGGCGCCTATGTCGCGGAGATCATCCGCGCCGGAATCCTGGCCGTCGATTCAGGACAGATGGAAGCCGGAAGGTCCCTGGGACTTTCCAGATTCCAGACAATGCGCTATGTTGTACTGCCGCAGGCCTTCAAGAACGCGCTGCCGCCTCTGTGCAATGAATTTATCACGCTTCTCAAGGAGACCGCTATTGTGGGTTACGTTGGCCTGAGCGATCTGACCCGAGTGGCCAACCAGATCTCGTCGGCCACCTATCAGGCTTTCATGCCCCTGATCGGAGCGGCTGTGATCTATCTGATCATAGTTAAGCTGCTGACGATCCTGTTCGGCAAAATGGAAAGGAGGATGAGACAAGGTGATAACCGTTAAGAACCTTCATAAAAGTTTTGGTGAAAATGAAGTCCTCCGCGGAATTGATTATACTGTTCACGACGGCGAGAAGATCGTTGTGATCGGCCCTTCGGGAAGCGGCAAGTCGACTTTTCTGCGCTGCCTGAATCTGTTGGAAGTTCCTACCAGCGGAGAGATCTGGCTCGATGACACACTGATCACGGATCCGGGTGTCAATATCGACAAAGTGAGGCAGAGAATGGGAATGGTGTTCCAGCACTTCAATCTCTTTGCTAACCTGACCATTATGGACAATATTACGCTGGCCCCCACCAAACTCGGTATCATGAACAGCGAAGAGGCCAAAGAAAAAGCGCTGTCTCTTCTCAACAGAGTTAACCTCGCGGACAAAGCGGACGCATATCCGGCACAGCTTTCCGGCGGCCAGAAGCAAAGGATCGCTATTGTGCGCTCCCTTGCCATGAACCCGGAAGTAATGCTGTTTGACGAGCCTACATCGGCCCTCGATCCTGAGATGGTCGGCGAAGTTCTTGATGTAATGCAGGAGCTGGCAAAAGCAGGCATGACCATGGTCGTGGTCACCCATGAGATGGGATTTGCGAGAGAAGTGGGCACAAAGGTTCTTTTCGTCGACGAAGGTATTATCAAAGAGGAGAACACCCCCGCCGAATTCTTTGACAATCCCAAGGATCCCCGACTCCAGGATTTCCTCAGTAAAGTACTGTGACATGCGGCTGCGGTGAATCGGGACCGGTCCCGCAGAGCTCTGAAACCATTCTTAAGTAAAAAACGCCCTGACGGAGCAGATATTTTGACGTCGGGGCGCTTTATTTGTTGTCATCCAATTTGAAGTAGGGTACAATACCGTGGGGATATTTGTGGGAACAAAGGAGGAATACCATGTCCTGGGAGAACAAAGTCAGAAGGACCGTGCCCTATACGGCAGGAGAACAACCTAAGGTAAAGAACATAATCAAGCTCAACACCAATGAATGCCCCTATCCGCCGGCGCCCGGTGTCAGAAAGGCTGTGGAGGAACTCTCGCTCCGTGCGGATGATCTGCGTTTGTATCCGGATATGAACGCTTCGGAACTTGCGGATGCTCTGGCTGATTTCTACGGGATCGACAGCAGCAGGATTTTTGTGGGAGTCGGTTCCGACGATGTCCTTGCCCTTTGTTTCCTGACATTTTTCAGCAGCGGCGATCCGATCCTTTTTCCTGCTGTAACCTACAGTTTTTATCCCGTCTGGGCGGACCTGTACGGCATTCCCTATAAGCCGATCCCCCTGACTGAGGAAATGAGCATCGATCCCTATGAATATATGCCCCGGCTTACGGGAGATAAGAACGGCGGGATCATTTTTCCAAATCCCAACGCGCCCACAGGTGTGGAAGAGTCCCTGGCTACTGTAGAGAGGATCGTAAAAGCGAATCCCGACAGTGTGGTCATTGTAGACGAGGCTTATATTGATTTCGGCGGAACAAGCGCGCTGCCCCTGACAGAAAAATATGACAATCTCCTGATCGTTCAGACTTTCTCCAAGTCCCGCGCCATGGCAGGATTGAGGGTTGGCTTCGCGATGGGAAGCGAGAAACTGATCGGATATCTGAAAGACGTCAAGTTCTCCTTCAACTCCTATACCATGAACCTCCCTTCCATCATGCTGGGGAAGGCCGCGGTGGAAGATCGGGAATACTTTGAGTCGACAACGGGCAAAATAGTCAGGACCAGGGAGCGTTTCAAGGAAGAACTCAGGAAGATGGGCTTTATTTTCCCTGATTCCAGAGCAAACTTCGTTTTTACATGTCATCCCGGTTTCTCAGGAGATTTTCTCTTCGCGGAACTGCGGAAGAGGAATATTGTTGTGCGCCACTGGAATTCACCGGCTATCAGAGAATATCTGAGAATCACGGTTGGTACGGACGAGCAGATGGACGCAGTGGTATCAGCGCTGCGTGAGATCACCGGCCGCGGGTGAACGTATTTAAGTAAAAGAATTAAGGTAGATCATATTATGGAAAGTTTAGCAGCCTGGTTTGCAACAAACCTCGCACAGTATATTTCAGCAAAAGCAGTTGTATTTATCGTTTCCCTGATGCCCATCCTCGAATGCAGGGGAGGACTTATAGTTGCGTCGCTTCTCGGCGTCGATATTGTGGAAGCTATACCGATCTGCGTGATCGGCAATTTTCTTCCGATCCCGTTCATACTTCTTTTCATCAAAAGAATATTCAAATGGCTCAAAAAATACGGTCCCACTGAAAAAGTCGTGACGAAACTGGAGAACAGAGCCTTGAATAAAAGCGACGCGCTCGAAAAAGGAGAGTTTCTCGGACTTATGCTCTTTGTCGGGATCCCGCTTCCGGGTACGGGAGGATGGACAGGTTCCCTCATCGCAGCGCTTCTGGATATTGATTTTAAAAAGGCGCTGGTAGCTGAGATCCTTGGAATACTGATCGCGACCGTGATCATGTCTATTGTTTCCTACGGGCTTCTCGCGCATATCGTCTGACAGGTAAAAACCGGACAGACGGTATTGCGGCGGATCAGCGAGGTAGAAGGTCAAAAGAAATATGTACGAAAGTTATAGAAGTTTTGCCTCTGTCTATGATGAATTTATGGACGGGACGGATTATCAGAAGACTGCCGACCAGATCCAGGATATGATCACGAGATTCGGCGTGTCTAAACCGTCACAGAAGAGAACAGGTGCCAGTGAAGCCAAAGATGTGCTGCTCGCGGCGGAAAAAAATCTTGTGGTCGACCTCGGCTGCGGCACAGGAAAACTTACAGAGATCCTGGCGGACAGAGGATACGACGTCATGGGGATCGATCTTTCCGAGGAGATGCTTGGAATGGCCCTGGAGAGAAGGGACAGTCTCAGACACAAAACTCTTTATCTGTGTCAGGATATGAGAGAATTTGAACTCTACGGAACAGCCGGGACTTTTGTGAGCGTGGGAGACAGCGTCAACTATCTGCTCACGGATGAGGACATGGCCAGACTCTTTGAGAGGGTGAATACTTTTCTCTTTCCCGGAGGGATCTTCGTATTCGATTTCAAGACCCTGCATCTTTACAGAGATGTGATCGGCGACAGCACGATCGCGGAGGACAGAGAAGACTGTTCCTTCATCTGGGAGAACTGGTATGACGACGAGTCCCGCATCAACGAATATGACCTCTCGCTGTTTATAAGAGAGAACCGCATGGGCGAAGATGACAATCTTTTCCGCAAATATCAGGAGATTCACCGCCAGCGGGGATATACGCTCGAGGAGATGAAGCGCTTTGCACAGGCAGCAGGGATGACCTGGATCACGGAAATGGACAGCGACACCATGGGACCTGTCGGAGAAGAGAGTGAGAGGATCCTGTGCGTAGTGCGGGAAAACGGAAAAAAACTTCCGCATTTCATGAGAAAATAATAATGACGGATCTTTCAACCGCTCAACAGGATTATAAAAAGAGGTTCTTATGATCATCAAGTTTACAAAAATGGAAGGCTGCGGCAACGACTATGTCTACATAAACGGCATATCCCAGACAATTCCGGAAGACATAAAGCCGGAACTCGTCAGAAAAATGAGCGACAGACATTTCGGGATCGGCGGAGACGGCGTGATCTTCATAAACAGCTCACAGATCGCCGACTTTGAGATGGAGATGTACAACGCCGACGGAAGCCGCGGAGAGATGTGCGGAAACGGGATCCGCTGTGTAGGGAAATTTGTTTACGACTACGGACTGACAAACAGGACGCAGATCACCGTGGAAAGTTTTAAAAAGATCAAGTATCTCACACTCTATCCGGAAAACGGATCTGTGAAGCGCGTCAAGGTTAATATGGGACCTGCGATCCTGGAATCTTCCGAGATCCCTGTACTCTATTCTGAACAAGAGGGAAGACCGCTTACACTTGATGACGGAAGCAAAATCCGCTGCGCAGCGGTCGACGCGCCTCTGGAGATCGGAGACGAGATCAAAAGAGTGACATGCGTATCCATGGGCAATCCCCACGCGGTTCTGTTTGTGGAAAACACAGATGACCTGCCTCTTGCCGAGATCGGACCTTCCTATGAAAACCACAGACGTTTCCCGAACAGGATCAACACAGAATTCGTCCAGGTCATTGACGAAGGTCACGTCAGGATGAGAGTCTGGGAGAGAGGATCGGGAGAGACACTGGCCTGCGGCACGGGATGCTGCGCAACGGGCGTTGCCTGCGTCCTGAACGGAAAGACCGGCGAGCGCATCACTGTGGATGTTCTGGGCGGAAGCCTCGAGATCGAGTGGGACAAAGCAAACAACAATGTCTGGATGACCGGACCTGCCCGTACCGTGTTCGAGGGAACCGTTGAGATAAATACATTTCTGAAAGATTAATACTGAGAAAGGTGGTATTGTAATGGGTATTTTACAAGTGTGGAGAGATAAAGCTTACAACGAGAAAGCTAATAAGGGCGATCTTCAGAGATTGTGGTCGGACTATTTTGCCAAGGAAAAGGCCATTTACGCCGAGATCCTCAAGAACCCCGACGAGGTAGTCACAGGAACAGTCGCAGAGCTCGCCGAGAAATTTGACGTGGACCTCATGACAATGACAGGATTCCTTGACGGCATCAACGACTCACTCAAAGAGTCCAACCCTATTGAAGAGATGGACGAGAACACTGTCGTCAATCTTGGCTTTGACAAGGAACTGCTTTACAAGAACATGGTTGCAGCCGGCGCTGACTGGCTTTACGATCTTGAAGAGTGGAAGCCTATCTTCGACGAGGAGAAGAGAAAGGAGCTGTTCAAGGAGCAGAAGGAGAGCGGCACTGTGAGAAAGCCCGCCAAGATCTATCCCAACGATCCCTGCCCCTGCGGATCCGGCAAAAAATACAAGAAGTGCCACGGCAGAAACCGCTGATATCCGAAATACTTAAAAAGAGAGGCTGACGCAAACGCGTCAGCCTCTTTATATCCTGCCATGTGATCAGCAGCAGAAGAATCTTCCGCCGCAGAAAAGATTGAGAAACATGTTGAGCAGGCAGAGCCTGAGACACCAGCCGCCGCTTTCATAAGTCTGGACGTAGTTGGCCTCACGCTGCTGATACATATTGCTTCCTCTGCTGAGCTGCGTGACCAGGTTCTGATAAGAGTAGTTGTTCGGCTCCATTGAAGCTGCAGTCGTAGCGTATTCCAAAGCCTGGGCGTGATTTCCGAGTCCGGCGTTTGCGATGGCGCTGTAGTAATACCAGAGAGCACTGTGGTCCTCGACATTGCTCAGGACATTGAGAGCCTCGTTGTAGCGTCTTGCGTTAATATAACTGGCCGCGGCGTTCATATATCTCTGATAGTCGCTGCTCATTGCCGAATTATACTGCTGCTGATACTGGCCGCCGTACGCGCCCGCAAAGAAATCATTGAAGAAATCCTCCCAGCTGGTATAGAACTGGCCGTTGTAGCCCGGACCGCCTGCGTAAGTAGTATTGCTTCCTGTATTTGTGTTTCCATAACTATGGCTGCCGGCGGACGCATAGGGATGCTGCCGTTCGTAGATGATCTGCTGATATGCCTCCTGGACAAGCTTGAACATTTCCTCTGCTTTATCTTTGTTGGGATTGTTGATATTAGCATCCGGGTGATACTTCTTGCTCAGATTCCGGTATGCTTTCTTGATCTCATCGTCTGAGGCGTCTCTCTCAACGCCTAGAACTTTATACGGATCACTCATCTTGTGCGGTCCTTTCCGTGGATTCGCCGGAGTCTTCCGTCACTCCTGTGCGTTTCCTGAATACTTCTTCAAATTTACACCATATTCCACAATACAATATATTTCGAAGGATATCAATATTTTCTACAATCGGAAGTGTCTCAAAAGCTCCTGTACAGTCGGATAGGGCCATGGTGAGAACGCCGCGCACGTAATCGTCCAGATGCGGTTTGCCCTTCATCCCCAGCAGGGGATTAAAGCTGCCGTTTTTTTCATCTTTCTCCAGGTCGTCATAGGCGTCCAAAATATAGATGAACTTTCCGAGATTATATCCGACCCTCCTCAGCGCAGGGCTCCACGTATCCCTCCTGCAGTCAAACACCTCTGCCAGCAGTTCTCCGAAAATGCTGCCGGCCCTGTCCAACAGCGAAGCTGGCGTCAGATCAGGTTCCTCACCGCTGCCCGCTTTCTTTTCAAGTTCATGGAGCTCAGATAGTTTCCCACGGATGACATCAGCCTTTTCGGGATAAAGCGAACAGGCTCTTGCACTCTTATTCCTGAGCATTGCGGCGAACACTCTCTTCTTCGGATCCTTTTCGTCATCCCAGTCATCAAGGCAGGAATAATAAGAGAGGATGATATTTATATCTGCCGCGTATCGTGTGTAATCGTTCTGCCTCGCCGCATGCTTCTCCACCGGGTGAACCGCGCAGCGAATGTCACGCTTCGTATCCTCCGGCTCATACAGACTTGTCAGAAGAAGCGCGAGAAACACAGTATCATAACTAAGCGTCAGTCTTCCCGTCTGTCCGTAGTGCTCCTTGAGGTCCATGCACATTCCGCAGTAATAGGAGCGGTACAGATTGAACTCGCGGATCTTAAGATCCTGTTCGCTGACGACAACATATCCGAACATATAGGACTCCTTCCCGTAAATCATTTATGAAGGATATTATAAACAGTAGATAATGATTTTACAAAGAAAAACGGCCGGTAGACCGGCCGCCTGAATCAGCTTTTCTTGTGAAATTCGTATCCGCATCTGGGGCATCTCACCATAATATGTCCCTTCCCGCGGGGAATGCGTATCTTCTGGTTGCATCTGGGGCATTTGTAGATGTGGTAGTCCTTCATCTGCGACATGTTGCTCCCGAAATCTGAGAAGCGCCCCAACAGTTTGTCCCTGATCTGAAGGAACTTCTGATTCTCTTCATATCTCTTGGAAATATTTCTGGAGAACATTCTCCAGTATAGTATCACAAGGATCACAAGCGTGATCGTTCCGGAAAGAGGGATCCTTATGAACATTCCCAGGATTATGATCACCAGAAGAACTATGGAAAGGAAGCGGGAAAGGCTGTCCACTCCGTATCTTCCCTGCATAAATTTGGAAAATCGATATCTTAATTCATTAAACATAAGTATTATCACGTTCCTTTATCATAAAGGTTTGCTATCGTATTAATTGTAGATAATAGAATAGCGAATGCAAGAAAGAAAAGGAAAAAAGAGTATTAAAAATTAATAAACGGATATCGCGTGCCGCTGACTTGTCAAAAGATCGGTCAGAGGAAAATTCCTGTGAGAAAAACGGTCGCACAGCAGGATACAGCTACAAAGAACAGGTCTCCGTTGAACCACGCTGCTAAAAGCCCCACGACCAGCGCGGCGATCCCGGACCAGATATTGTCCGTCGCCGTGACGATTGCGGGAAAGGTCATTACAGCGAGTGTGACATAAGGAACGTAATAGAGAAAAGAGCGGAGCCAACGGTTCGTGATCTCTTTTCTGAAAACAAGAAAAGGGAGCATCCTGATGCAGTATACCGTCAGGCACATGATCAGAAGCGAAGGATAAATACCCGGATTCATAATGATCTCCTTATTCAATGGGATGGATGAAGGCCGCCGCTCCGGCGATCAGGAGCGTGAGAATGATCACCTTAAAGCCGCCTGAGATCTCTCTTAAAAGGGGCAGGACAGAGAATAAGCCGCTTGCCGCCATGGAAATGACCACGAGACCTGCGATAAATCTGTCTTTTCTTGCGGGAGGGATGATGATCGCCAGGAACATGCCGTATAGAGAGACGCTCAGAGCGTTCACGGCCCAGGCGGGCATTATATTGCCCAAAAGGACGCCGAGCACAGTTCCGGTGGTCCACCCCGCCACTGAGATGATCGTCATGCCGTAGGAGTACCTGGGATCCAGCCAGCCCTGCACCGCGGAGGAGAGACCGAAGATCTCGTCGGTGATGCAGTAGGGCAGCAGAAAGCGGTGGTAAAAGGGCAGGTCGGGGCTGAGCTTTTGAGAGAGCGAACAGCTCATAAGGAAATACCGGAGATTGACCACGATACAGGTGGTGATCATCTCAAAGACGCCGGCGCCTGACCCGATCAGGACGATCGCCGCGTACTCACCGGCCGAGGCCACCATTCCCAGAGACATCAGTCCGGCCTGCAGCGCATTCATCCCGATTCCGCGGGCTGTGATCCCCAATGCGAAGGAAACGGCAAAATATCCCATGCAGATCGGGATCCCCATTTTCTCTTGATTCTTTGGAAGTTTCTGTCATAGTAACTCACAATTTATGGTACAATTGTTTACGTTGCGAATATGTATTATATCATTATCAGAAGATTTCTGCACCGCAGATTATTCAGTTTTGCGCAAAATGCTGTCAAAACCGGATAAAGAGCCGCAGTGCCGGAAAAGAAGGAGGAGACTATGCTGCCCGAAGATCCCGATATGCTCGCCAGCTTTCTCAATATGAAGCTCAGAGACCACTATGCGACCCTGGACGCCCTCTGCGAAGATCTTGAACTTGACAAGGAAAGAATCGTAGAAAAGCTCAAGGAAGCGGAATATGACTATATCCCCGCCCGCAATCAGTTTCTCTGACCGCGGGATCTGCCGGAGAGGGGACACTGCCCTGATGCGGGAATTGACAAAACAGTGTGACGCGGTATATTTTGTTCATAATGCGTAAAATACAGCGCCCCAAGGAGAAGAGAACATGCGAAAGATGCTCGCCAAGACTTATGATCCTCAGGGAATCGAGGACCGGATCTATAAAAACTGGGAGGATAAGAAGTACTTCCACGCGGAAGTGGACCACTCAAAGACGCCCTTCACGATCGTCATTCCCCCGCCGAATATCACGGGACAGCTCCACATGGGGCACGCTCTGGACAATACGATGCAGGACATCCTGATCCGCTGGAAACGCATGCAGGGATTTAATACCCTCTGGCAGCCCGGCACAGACCACGCTTCCATCGCGACGGAAGTCAAGATAATCAACAACCTCAAGGAGCAGGGCATCAGCAAGCAGGACCTCGGCCGCGAGAAGTTCCTCGAGTATTGCTGGGACTGGCGCAAGGAGTACGGCGGAAGGATCGTAAATCAGCTCAAAAAGCTCGGATCTTCCTGTGACTGGGACCGCGAGCGCTTCACCATGGACGAGGGCTGCAATAAAGCTGTTACGGAAGTCTTCGTGAAGATGTACAAGAAGGGCTGGATCTACAAGGGCAGCAGGATCATCAACTGGTGTCCCGTCTGCAACACCTCGATCTCCGACGCGGAAGTGCAGTATGAGGAACAGGCAGGCCACTTCTGGCACATCAAATATCCTCTCATCGAGGAGGATGGCTCGATTTCCAAGACCACTTTCCTTGAATTCGCGACGACACGTCCCGAGACTATGCTCGGCGATACCGCAGTTGCAGTTCACCCTGAGGATGACCGCTATAATAATCTGATCGGCCGCTATGTATGGCTTCCTTTCGTGGACAGAAAGATCCCGATCGTCGCTGATGAATACGTAGACAGAGAATTCGGCACCGGCGTCGTGAAGATCACTCCCGCCCATGACCCCAACGACTTTGAGGTCGGAAAGCGTCATAACCTGCCTGAGATCAATATCATGAACGACAACGCCACCATCAACGAGAACGGCGGCAAGTTCTGCGGTATGGGCAGATATGAGGCAAGAGCGCAGATCGTCAAAGAATTGGATGAGATGGGGCTTTTGGTCCGCATCGAGGACTACAGCCACAATGTAGGCACTCATGACAGATGCGGCACCACGGTTGAGCCTCTGATCAAGCAGCAGTGGTTCGTGAAGATGGACGAGCTGATAAAGCCTGCAGTCAAGGCTGTCAAGGAAGGCGAGATCCGTCTGATCCCCAGGAGAATGGAGAAGACCTATTTCAACTGGACTGACAACATCCGCGACTGGTGCATCAGCCGCCAGCTCTGGTGGGGCCACAGGATCCCCGCTTATTACTGTGACGAGTGCGGCGAGACAGTCGTTGCCAAAGAGGCTCCTTCTGTGTGCCCTAAGTGCGGCTGCACACACTTTACGCAGGATCCCGACACTCTCGACACCTGGTTCTCCAGTGCTCTGTGGCCGTTCAGCACATTGGGATGGCCGGAAATGACCGAAGACCTCAAGTACTTCTATCCGACAGATGTGCTGGTGACGGGCTATGATATCATCTTCTTCTGGGTCATCAGAATGATCTTCTCCGGCTATGAGCAGATGGGGGAGAGACCCTTTAAGAGTGTGCTCTTCCACGGACTTGTCAGGGATTCCCAGGGGCGCAAGATGTCCAAGTCCCTCGGAAACGGCATTGATCCCCTGCAGATCATCAGGGACTACGGCGCAGATGCTCTGAGGATGACACTGATCACAGGAAACGCTCCCGGAAACGACATGCGTTTTTACGATGAGAGAGTCATCGCGAACAGAAATTTCGCGAATAAGATCTGGAATGCATCCAGATTTATCATGATGAACCTTCCTGAAGAGGGATCCGCGGATGAGGCAGCGCTTAAGGCGCTCATCGACGCTGACAAAGTGCCCGCCGCGATCCAGGCTGAGGACAAATGGATTTTGTCCCGCCTCAACGATACTGTTCAGGCTGTGACCGATAATATGGACAAATATGAGCTTGGCATCGCAGTACAGAAGATCTACGACTTCATGTGGGATGAGTTCTGCGACTGGTATATCGAGATGGTCAAGCCCAGACTTTACAAGACAGATGATATGGACAGCAGAATGGCCGCCCTGTGGACCCTTCAGAAAGTCCTGATCACCGGCCTTAAGCTCCTGCATCCTTATATGCCTTTCATCACGGAGGAAATCTTCACAACGGTGCAGAGCAGCGAGGAATCCATCATGATCTCTTCCTGGCCGGTATTCCGCGAGGATCTCAAATTCTCCAAAGAGGAAGAGACGATCGAGAATATCAAGGACGCGGTCCGCGCGGTCCGCGCCGTCAGAAACGACAGACAGGTCGCTCCTTCAAGAAAGGCCAAGATCTTTGTTGTTTCCGACAAGAATGAAGTCCTGGATATGTTCTCGGACAATAAGGTGTTCTTCGAGACGCTTGCGTCCGCTTCTGACACAGTTCTGTGCACAGATAAATCGGAAGTTCCGGACGGTGCCCTCAGTGTGATCCTTCCTTTTGCGGCGCTCTATCTGCCTCTGGCAGATCTTATGGATGTCTCCGCAGAGATCGCAAGACTTGAGAAGGAAGAAAAGAGACTGCAGGGAGAGCTTAAGAGAAGTGCCGGCATGCTTAGCAACGAGAAGTTCCTGGCTAAGGCTCCCGCTGCCAAGATCGAGGCAGAGAGGGAAAAGCAGAGAGCATATGAAGAGCAGATGAAGGGTGTCCGGGAGGAACTGGAAAACCTTAAAAAGCTCGGATAATCAATCACTGATCAATTGACTGATCGATTAAAAATGCAATGCGCGGCCGTTCGGACCGCGCATTTGCATATCTTCATCCATCAGTTTCTGAAAGGAATAAGCCGGCATGAGCAGTAACAGGCAGCAAAAAACCGTTATCAGTATGCGCGAGGCAGAAGACTACCTCGACTCCACTCCCAGATTCACGAATAAGAGTTCCCTGGAGAATATCAGGAAGTATCTGGCAAGATTCGGGAATCCTGAGAGAGGACTCAGGATCGTCCATGTTGCCGGCACAAACGGAAAAGGGAGCGTATGCGCGCAGATCGCGTCCTGTCTGCGGGAAGCAGGCTTGAGCACCGGCCTCTTTATTTCGCCCCACCTGTCGGTGATCCGCGAGAGAATCAGCCTTGACGGGGAGATGATCCCGGAGGAGGAATTTCTTGCCCTGTTTTCCGAAGTAAAACAGGAGTGTCTGAGAGCCGCTGAGGAAGGGCTTCCGCATCTTCTTTATTTTGAAATGCTCTTTATGATGGCAATGCTCTGGTTCTCAGAAAAGAGGCCGGACTACGTCATACTGGAGACAGGACTGGGCGGGCGCCTGGATGCCACAAACGCAGTGGAAGAAAAGGAAGTTACGGTCATCACCCGGATCGGGCTGGACCACACCGCGCTTCTGGGAAATACAGAGGCTCTGATCGCGCAGGAAAAAGCCGGAATACTGCGCAGGAACTGTCCAGCCGTCTTTCTGACAGAGCCCGAAGATGCATACAAAGCGATCCTTGAAAAAGCCGGGGAAGTCTGTGCTCCGGTATTCGAAGTATCTCCGCAGATGTGGAAAGTAAACCGGGCGGATGATAATACCATTGATTTTTCACTTAACAGTCGTTATGATAAAAACCTGCGGATCACTATTAGAGGAGGCGCTCTGTACCAGTGTGAGAATGCGTCGCTTGCGGCGACTGCCTGCGGGATCCTTCTCAGAAAAGAAGGAAGATATGATCCCGAAATACTGGAGAGAGGAATTGAAAATTGTTTCTGGCCGGGAAGGATGGAAGAGATCCTGCCGGGCGTATGGATCGACGGAGCGCACAATCCTGACGGGATCAGGGCATTTTTAGAGAGTGCGCGCATGATCCGGGATCAGAAAGATCACGGGGATAATGAACGCATGATCCTGCTCTTTTCCTGTGTCAGCGACAAGGATTATTCGAAAGAACTGGAAATGATCTGCAGATCCGGAGTATTTACGGATCTGGTTGCTGTGCCTATGGCAGGAAAGAGGGCACTGGACGTTTATTCACTCCGGCAGTATATGAACAGATACTCCTCCGGGATGAACATCTGCGAAGCTGAATCCGTAGAGGATGCTGTGAAGAGATTTATAAAAGACAGGGACCCGGAAGACCGCGTCTTCGCTGCTGGGTCATTATACCTTGTCGGCGAGATGAGAAGTCTTATTTTAAGTCAGCAGTGATCGGGGCCGCATGCGGCCTTTCATGAAGGTAAATAGATGATACTATTCAACAGCCTGACGTTTTTGTTCAGGTTTTTCCCAATATTCTTAGCTATATATTTTTTGACGCCCGCGAGATTCAGGGAAGTAGTGCTGTTTTTCGGGAGCATTATTTTCTATGCGATGGGCGGAATTCGTATGGCTATCGGGCTTACCGCTCTTACGGTCATTAATTATATTCTGGGACAGATGGTGTTCTCAGCCGACAAAGGCGGCGTAAAGCCTGCGAATAAAAGGGCGTTTTACGCCGCGATCGCGATCGATGCAGGTTCGCTCATTCTCTTTAAAGTCCTGTCAGGACTTAATGACAAAATAATGCTCCCGCTCGGCTTCAGTTTCTATCTGTTCAAGATGATGTCATACCAGGCGGATCTTTTCCGGGGTGAGATCAAGAGGCGCCCGGATATTATGGACACGGTGGTCTATTTTACCATGTTCCCGCAGGTAACCCAGGGCCCGATCATGCGCTGGAATAATGTGGGATTTGAGAAGAGAGAGAGAACTGTATCCGCCAAGGCTTTCAACGACGGCCTGTTTTTCTTTGTGCTCGGACTCGGTATGAAAGTCCTTCTGGCAGATCCTCTGAGCCTTCTCTGGTTTGAGATAGAAAAGATCGGATTCGAGAGTATTTCGACGCCTCTTGCATGGATGGGTGCTGTCGGCTTTTCTCTGAGACTTTATATGGATTTCTGGGGTTATTCCCTGATGGCGGCGGGGATCGGCATGATGCTCGGATTCCACTTCGTCGTCAACTTTGTACATCCCTACTGGGCGTGCGGCGTCGCGGATTTTTACCGCAGATGGCATGCGACCCTCGGAGCCTGGTTCCGGGATTATGTCTATATTCCTCTGGGAGGAAGCAGAAAGGGAAATCTCAGAACGGTACTGAATCTGCTGATCGTATGGATGCTCACAGCATTGTGGCACGGCATTACTCCCAATTACCTGATCTGGGGAGGTGTGCTGGCTGTCCTGATTATTTGGGAAAAATTCGTGGTGGACGGTCTGATCTCTTCTTTCCCGATCATCGGTCATCTCCACGTATGGCTGTTCATACCGCTGACCTGGGTCATCTTTGCGATCACGGATCTGAAGGAACTTCGTATATATTTTGAAAGACTCTTTCCCTTTTTCGGAAGCGGCGTCAATGTCAATACAGGAGATTTCATGAAACAGATCCTGATCTACTGGCCGTTCCTTCTCGTGAGTCTTCTTTTGTGCACGCCGCACTGGTACAGGCTGATCGTGAGAAACAGGAGAAGACTCCCGGTCATACTGATCCTGGCGGCAGTATTCTGGTTCTCCGTTTACAGGATCGTGCTCGCCGCGAGCAATCCGTTTATGTATTTCAGTTTTTAACTCACCGGAGGTTGTTTCCTTGAGATTTATACAGATGCTGTGGAGAAGGTATACGCTGCTGTGCGTACTGGCGCTTACCTCGCTCCCGCTCATGATAATTGGCTGGACGGGCAGAGAAAGCCTGTACAGTGAATATGAGTTTTCACCTCTTACCGAACCCGGCCTCGCGCTGGTCATGGAAGGGATCCACGACGGGGTCTATCCGTGGCAGAGCTTCATTAAGCCTAAGGAAAAGCAGGAAGCAGAGGAACCTGAGGAAGAAGATATCGAAGAGGCTTCAGCTGCTGAGGCTGTAACTTCCGAGAGCGGAAATCCGGCTGTAGAATACGCGGAAGCTGAAGACTCGACTGTAGAGACGGTGGAATCGATCCCCGCAAACGCGATCCGCGGCGGTACGGACGCGATCCCGGAAGGCGTCTGCAACCCGGTCATGCAGGCCGAGGACTATGATGTTGTCAATGTGGCATTTTTGTCCCCCGATGATACCGAGTACAACACGGACACGGAAGGGATCTTTGCCAAAACCGGGATCTATTTCAAATTGGGATCCGTAGATCCAACCTATTTCAGCGATGCTTTGTTTATCGGCGATTCAAGGACTGTAGGACTGTGCGAGTATGGAAGTCTTAAGGGGAACGCAGCGTTTCTTGCAAAGGAATCCATCAATGTCTACAACATTCTTGACAAGGAACTGTGGTTTACGGACAATGACGAAGAGGGATGGGACTCCACTGTTGAAGATGCCCTCAGGGACCGCACATTCGGCAAGATCTATGTTGCTCTGGGCGTTAATGAACTCGGGATCGGCAACACTTACATGTACTATGAGAAATACAGAGAGCTTCTTGAGATGATCCGGGAGTATCAGCCGGAGGCTGTTATCTATATTCAGGGGATCATGCATGTCTCAGAAGATAAGAGCAGTTCCGACAGCTGCAGAAACAACACTGTGATCTGCCAGAGGAATTACGCGATCAGTACTTTGGCGAACGGACACGATATATTCTATATCGACATGAATCCTTACGTCTGCGATGCAAACGGAGATCTTCTTTCTGATCTGTCGGGGGACGGGATCCACCTCAAGGCGTCCGCCTACGAGAGGTGGGACAGATCCCTGATGGAAAATGCTGCGATCATAGGAGAATAATCATCAAGATGCAGAAAATGACTTCTCATAAAATAGGGGGCGCTGTAGAATGAGAGAGATGGAGTTCAAGATGGAGAGGGAAGGCCTTCTCAAAGAAGGGGATACCGTAACCATCGTGGAGGGCGTACTGCCGAGCAATTACTACTACACGATCCATCCGTCGCTTGCGATGAGCGGAAATTACCCGTTTAACCAGCGTCTTCTCGCGAGAGAAGGAAAAGTGGAGGCCGTTGAGGAAAATGAGCGGGGCTTCTACGTTAAAGTCGTTTTTGAAGAAGAGTAAGAGATCAGGAGGCAAAGTTGAAAAAGGTAATCGCAATATTACTCTCAGCTTTTATGGCTGCTGCCGCTCTGTGCAGCTGCAGTCCCACAAATACCGAGACGATGGCGAATGCCCAGAAAGCCCTCGAGGAGGGTGATTTCGAGAACGCCGCAGTGCTCTATCAGGCGGCGATCGACGAGGGCAAGCAGCTTCAGGCCTGTTATCGCGGAAAGGGAATTGCCCTGATGGGCAAAATGGAATATGAAAACGCGGCGGAGGCTTTTAATAAAGCTCTTGAGTCAGGAACTTTCATTGAAGAGAAGATCTACCGCGACGGTATGGAGGACGATATCCGGAGATATCTCGCCAGCTGCTATATCCACAGCGGAGAATCGCAGAAAGCCATACTGGTCTACAATGCCCTGATCGAAAGAAATGACAGCAGCATTTCCCTTTACACGGAGAGAGGAACCGCTAAGGCTGCAGCCGGTGACCTCGAGGGAGCAAAAGCTGATTTTGACAAAGCGATCAATATGGACAGGGGAAATTACGAACTGATCCTGAATATAGCCCAGACACTGGATCAGTACGGCGGAAGGAGTATCGGCGAGGGATATCTTGCCGGCGCCGGTTCTGTGGAAGGGCTCGATCCGGTCCTGAGAGGGAGGATCCTTTACTTCCTGAGGGATTATCAGGGAGCGGTCGATCTGCTCAGCAGTCACGCAGCCGACGATGAATCCGCGGCGATGATCGTGTGCAGATGTTATATTGCGCTTGAGGATACGGAAGCTGCCAAGGGAGTTATTGACAGTTTTGGAACAAAAGTAGATACTTCAGCGGAACTTCTTGATCTTCTGGGATCGATCCTTATGAAGCAGGAAAAATACAGTGAGGCGGCGGAGGTATATGAGCGCGCAGTAAATGCCGCCAAAGAAAAGGGGGATCTTCAGGTCACTTTGTATAACAGGATCGTCGCATACGAATACGCGGGTGATTTTGAAAAGGCCAGGGAACTGCTCACGGACTATCTGCAGCAGTACTCCGGAGACGAAGACGCGAAGAGAGAACTCAGATTCCTGAAAACAAGATAAGAAATAATGCACTGCAAACAGTGTTATGCTATACTTTGACTGCAATTACTCAATAAGAAAGGTGACTTTTAATGATTCAGAGATTAATAGAGGGGATTACCGCCAAAGATGCGCCGGTCGTAGTGGGACTCGACCCGAACATTTCTTTTATCCCGGGGTTTATCTTAAAGAAGGCGGAGAGCGCAGCGGAAGGAGATATTCCTGATTACTGTGAAAAGGAAAATGTGATCGCGGCGGAAGCTGTTTGGCAGTTTAATAAAGCCATAACCGATGCCGTTTACGATATTGTTCCCGCTGTGAAGCCGCAGGTTGCCATGTATGAGCAGTTTGGGATTCCCGGCATGATCGCGTACCGAAGAACAGTGGACTATTGCAGATCCAAGGGGCTGATCGTGATCGGTGACGTAAAGAGAGGCGATATCGGATCCACTTCTGAGGCTTATGCAAGGGGGCACCTCGCGGGAACAGGGTTTGACGTGGACTTCGCCACTGTCAATCCATATCTGGGTTCTGACGGCGTAAAGCCTTTTATTAAAGTCTGTAAAGAGCACGACAAGGGGATTTTCGTGCTTGTAAAGACCTCTAATCCCTCCAGCGGCGAGTTTCAGGATGTACTCACCGGCGACGGAAGGGCTGTATATGAACTGGTAGGAAAAATGGTCAGGGAATGGGGCTCAGAGTGCATGGAAGGCGTGTACAGCAATGTGGGCGCTGTTGTAGGCGCTACCTATCCCGAGCAGGCGAAGATCCTTCGGAAACTGATGCCGCACACATTCATCCTTGCTCCCGGGTACGGGGCACAGGGTGCGACAGCCGCTGACCTGAGCGGGTTCTTTGATGCAGACGGTCTGGGCGCGATCGTCAATTCCTCCAGAGGCATCATTGCCGCTTATAAAAAGGAAGCTTACAGCAAGTACGGAGAAGAGGGTTTTGCCGATGCGGCAAGAGCAGCAGCAATAGATATGATCGAGGATCTGAGGGGAGCGATCCACGGAGCAAGAACAGTCTGGAACACCGGTCGCTGAAGACGGGGACAGTATTAAGGGGGGATAATCTCAAAATGGAAGAGTACAAAAAGAATTTTATCAGTTTTATGGTAGATTCACACGTCCTTAAATTCGGGGAGTTTACTTTAAAGAGCGGCAGAAAATCACCGTTTTTCATGAACGCCGGAGCATATAAGACCGGCTCACAGCTCATCAAACTCGGTGAGTACTACGCGAGAGCCATTAATGATAAATACGGGCTGGATTTTGATGTGCTGTTCGGTCCTGCCTACAAAGGAATACCGCTGGCAGTGGCCACGGTCATGGCGATCAGCAAACTTTACGGCCGCGATATCAAGTACTGTTCCAACCGCAAGGAGATCAAGGATCATGGTGACAAGGGAATTCTTCTCGGAACACGTCTTCACGACGAGGACAGGGTCATGATCATAGAGGATGTTACAACATCCGGCGCGTCCATCGCGGAGACTATTCCGATCATTCGCGCCCAGGCGGATGTCGATATCGTAGGACTCATGGTATCTCTTGACAGAAGAGAAGTCGGACCCAAAGGCACGATCAGCGCGCTGGACGAGATCAGGGAAGACTACGGATTCCACAATGGATGAAGTTCAGGAGTACCTCTACAACAGACCGATCGACGGCAAGGTCCTGATCGACAGAAAGATCAAGAAGGCGCTCGACGATTACTATGCTGAGTACGGAGTGAAAAAGGCATAAGGAATTTACAGCGGCTCCGCTGTCCCCACTGTGGGACGGCAGAGCCTGCTTTATTGGAGTTAAAAAATGGAACTTACAGATCTTCGATATTCACTGGCTATGGACCGGATCCGGGCGATACCCGGAGAGAATCTGGCAGAGCCCGGTTTCATAAAATACTTTGAAGACGGAGCACAATGGCTTCTTCTGATGGAAGAAGAGGAGCAGTTTTTATTGTCGAAAGCTCCGGCAGATACCGGGATCGATCTTCTCAGAGAGAAAAACCGAAGGCTATACGAAGAGATACTGCCCGAAAATTACGGATCCAGTTGGGCTAATCCTGCCTTCGCGGCAGAAAAACTCGGAGGTGAAATGGGTCCTTTTTTGGCCGCGCTGCGGTACGAGATCCGAAGCGCATTGCCCTTTGTATACCGGCATATGCGGGAACGTGTGCTGATAAGGGCGGAGCTGTTTCTTGAGATTTACACCGCTTTTACGGTCGCATATCACGAAAACGGGGGCATTCCTTCACGAGAACAGATCAGAAGTATCATGCGCGGATACCTTGCTGACTACGCGGAGGATGAGATGACGGTTTATCTTAATGATAAGCTTGTGGAAGGAAGTCCCGGGATCTATGATCTGGCAGCAGGCGGATGCACAGATCTTCGAAATCTGTATCTCACAGGTGAATATGTAACCGATGACGAGATTCAAAGCGCCCGGCACATTGCGGCACTTCCGGAAGAAGAGATCACACTGATCGCAGGCACCATAACAGAGGGTTACAGAAGAGGCTTTATAAACGGAGGCAAGAACCTGGCTTCGAAGAAAACTGTGTCTGTGATCCTTCATCTTGGCTTTGAGAGAATCCTGAAGGCCTGTATAAAGGGATTTAACAGTTATGGCCTGAAAGTGATCCTTCCCGCTGAAGTCCCGACACTTTTCCATTCTTTCAGCCGGGGGAATATGGGATACGGCGGAGCGGATCCGAATCCCCAGTACTACTATGATCACAGGGAAGACCTGGCACTTTTTCTTGATGAGGGACTTCGGAAAAGGAGACTTGAAGGGCTGACAAATGCTTACAGAAAGCTCAAGGGCGAGACTGTACTCTATGCGGGTCCTGCTGTTCTTGAAACATTCGGAAACGCTCCCTTTTGTCCCGAGCAGAATCCGCATGCTCCCCGATACGACAAAACACAGAAGAAACTCAGCACAGATTACAACATAAAGGCCGCCCGGCTTTACAGCGACGCGGTTGTGGCAAAAGACAGAAGTTTTACAATCATTGATTTTCCGCTTCCCTCTATTGCGGAAACTGACAAGAAGTACAGGGAGATCTTTGATGCAATAACGCGGATCAATACACTGGATAACGGACTTTATGAGAAGATCCAGAGCGGGATGATCGATGTTCTCAGCGCGGCATGCCGCGCCGAGATCCGGGGCAGAAACGGAAACAGGACAAATCTTAATGTGAAACTGTTCGAGCCCTCTGATCCCGCCTCGGAAGCCAACTTTGAAAACTGTACGGCCGATGTAAATATCCCGGTCGGAGAGGTTTTCACGACGCCTGTTCTGGAAGGTACTGAAGGGCTGCTTCATGTAAAGGGAGTGTATCTGGAAGGCCTTTTCTTTAAAGATCTTGAGATCCGGTTTGTGAACGGAAGAGTCGAAGATTATAACTGTGCCAATTTCGAATGTGAAGAGGAGAACAAAAACTACATCAGGGAAAATATCCTCTTTCATCATGAACATCTTCCAATGGGAGAGTGCGCGATCGGTACAAATACCACTGCATACGCTGCAGCAGCAAAATACGGCATCTCCGACCGTCTTCCTATACTGATCGCGGAGAAGACCGGCCCCCATTTCGCAGTTGGAGACACATGCTACTGCAGAGATGAGGAAAACAGGGTTTACAATCCGGATGGGAAGGAGATCGTCGCCAAGGACAATTCCGTATCCGTTCTAAGGAAAACAGATCCGGAAAAGGCATATTTCGGCTGTCACACGGACATCACGATTCCCTATGAGGAACTCGGAGAATTTACGGCTGTCAGAGCGGACGGCGGCAGGACACCGATCCTCAAAGACGGGAGATTTGTGCTGGAAGGAACGCAGATCCTCAACAGACCGCTGGAAGAAATGGACGAAATTGAATGATTCGGCGGTTTTTTATGTGTTGCACATGGGAACTGTTTTCGATAAACTATGCTTGATAGTATGCCTGATCATAACAGGCTCTGTTTGTATGTCCTCTTAGAGGGCATTACGCATTAAGGAGGAACCATGGCACAAGTTGGAATAGTAATGGGAAGTGATTCGGATCTGTCGGTAATGAGTAAAGCCGCGGAGGTCCTTGATGAATTTGGAATAAGCTATGAGATGCACATAATCTCGGCACACAGAGAGCCTGATATCTTTTTTGACTGGGCAAAAGGCGCAGAAGAGAGAGGGATCAAGGTCATCATTGCCGGAGCCGGAATGGCCGCACACCTTCCCGGAATGTGCGCTGCTCTGTTTCCGATGCCTGTGATCGGTATTCCGATGCACACCACTTCGCTGGGAGGAAGAGATTCCCTTTACTCCATAGTCCAGATGCCCTCCGGGATTCCTGTGGCGACCGTTGCGATCGGCGGCGGCAAGAACGCAGGCCTTCTTGCGGCGAAGATCCTGGCTGTCTGTGATCCGGCGCTTCTTAAGAAACTTAAGGAATACAGCGCGAATATGGCGGCAGAAGTTGAGGCCAAGGACAAAAAGCTTCAGGAAAAAGGATACAAGGATTACAAAAAAGATTAAACAGAGGAGATACAGAAGATGGGATTGGATTACAAGAGTTCCGGAGTCGATATTGAAGCAGGGTACCGCAGTGTGGAACTTATGAAGGAGCATGTAAAACGCACCATGAGACCCGAAGTCCTCGGCGGACTCGGCGGATTCTCCGGCGCGTTCTCCCTCGAGAAGATCAAGAATATGGAAAAGCCGGTGCTTCTTTCCGGTACGGACGGAGTCGGCACGAAACTCAAGATCGCTTTTTTGACAAATAAGCACAATACTGTCGGAATCGACTGCGTCGCAATGTGTGTCAACGACGTTGCCTGTGCAGGCGGCGAGCCGCTTTACTTCCTCGACTATATCGCATGCGGCAAGAACGAACCCGAAAAGATCGCCGACATTGTCAGCGGTGTCTGTGAGGGCTGTATCCAGTCCGGAGCAGCACTGATCGGCGGAGAGACGGCTGAAATGCCCGGATTCTATCCTGTGGATGAATATGATCTGGCCGGGTTTGCGGTCGGCGTCGCGGATGAGAAGGACCTTATCACCGGAGAAAGTATTAGGCCCGGTGACAAACTGGTCGGTATTGCATCTTCAGGCGTTCACAGCAACGGCTTTTCGCTCGTCAGAAAGATCTTTGACGTCAATGAGACAAATCTGAGAAGATTCTACCCTGAGCTGGGAAAGACTCTCGGAGAGACGCTTCTTACGCCTACAAAGATCTATGTCAAGGCTCTTCGCGCAGTCAGGGACGCTGGTATTACCATCAAGGGATGCAGCCACATCACGGGCGGAGGATTCTATGAAAACATTCCGAGAATGCTTCCCGACGGGATCGTCGCCAGAGTTCATAAGGACAGCTATCCCGTCCTTCCGATCTTTACCCTTATGCAGAAAAAGGGAGAGATCGAGGAAAAGATGATGTACAATACATTCAATATGGGAATCGGAATGGTTCTTGCCCTTGACAGCGCGGATGCGGACAAAGCTGTCGAAGCGCTGCGCGCGGCCGGAGAAGACGCCTATGTGATCGGCGAGACCGAGAGCGGCGCACAGAAGGGAGTAGAATTATGCTGAGAGTTGCCGTTTGTGTGTCGGGAGGAGGAACGAATCTCCAGGCGATCATCGACGCGATCGGGAACGGAGTGATCCGTGATGCCGAGATCGTCCGCGTCATCAGCAATAATAAAAACGCGTATGCCCTGACCCGCGCACAGTCCGCCGGAATCGAAGGCGTGTGCGTCTCTCCCAGAGACTATGAGAACAGAGAAATGTTCAATGAAGCTCTCCTGGTCTGCCTTGAGGAAGCGGAGCCGGACCTGATCGTACTCGCGGGATTTATGGTAGCAGTGCCCGCCTGCGTGATCGACAGATTCAGAGGAAGGATCATAAATATTCATCCCGCCCTGATTCCTTCTTTCTGCGGAAAGGGCTATTACGGACTCCATGTCCATGAGAAAGTCCTTGAGAGGGGCGCCAAGGTCACGGGGGCTACCGTTCACTTTGTAGATGAAGATCTCGACCACGGACCGATCCTGCTGCAAAAAGCCGTCGATGTGAAGGAGGGCGATACGCCCCAGATCCTGCAGAGACGCGTCATGGAAGAAGCGGAGTGGATCATTCTTCCCAAGGCGATCTCCCTGATCGCCGAAGGCAGAGTCACGATCGATGATAACTCGATAGCACACATCAGAGAGTCATAAGAAAGGGGAGTGCAAATGAAAGTATTACTGGTTGGAGGCGGCGGAAGAGAACACGCCATCGCTGAGGCCATAAGGAGAAGCCCGCAGGTAGATAAGCTGTACTGCGCTCCGGGCAATGCCGGCATAGCTAAGATCGCGGAATGTGTCAAAATAGGGACAATGGATTTCGATGCGCTCACAGCATTTGCTGCTGAGAATGAGATCGATCTTACGGTCTGCAGCATGGACGATCCGCTCTGCGCAGGTATTGTCGACGCCTTTGAGGCAAAAGGCCTCAGGATCTTCGGTACTCCCGCAAATGCGGCGGTCATTGAGGGAAGCAAAGCATTTTCCAAGGATCTTATGAAGAAATACGGGATCCCTACAGCAGCCTATGAGATCTTTGATGATCCCGAAAAGGCTCTTGCATATCTCGGAACTGCCAAGATGCCCATCGTTTTGAAGGCATCGGGACTTGCCCTTGGCAAAGGCGTTCTGATCTGCAATACCCTGGATGAAGCCAAGGCAGGCGTCGCAGAACTGATGATGGACAAAAAATTCGGGGATGCGGGCAGCAAGATCGTCATTGAAGAGTTCATGACCGGACGAGAGGTATCAGTGCTGGCTTTTGCTGACGGCAGGAATTATAAACTCATGAGCAGCTCCCAGGACCATAAGAGAGCGGGAGACGGTGATACAGGTCTTAATACAGGCGGTATGGGAACTTTCTCTCCCAGTCCTTTCTACACAGAGGAAGTGGATGAATATTGCAGAAAGCACATCTATCAAAAGACTATGGATGCCATGGCTTCTGAGGGAAGACCTTTCAGAGGTGTTCTCTATTTTGGCCTGATGCTGACTCCTGACGGACCGAGAGTACTTGAATACAATACCCGTTTCGGCGATCCCGAGACCCAGGTGGTGCTGCCCAGGCTCAAATCTGATATCATAGAGATCATGCAGGCCTGTATTGACGGGACGCTGGAAAGCACAGAGCTCGAATTTGAAGATAATGCGGCAGTCTGTGTAGTTATCGCTTCAGGCGGCTATCCGGGCAGTTATGAAAAAGGGAAAGTGATCACAGGTTTAGAAAACTTCGACGGCAAAGAAGGCTATTACTGCTTCCACGCGGGAACTTCCTTTAATGCAGACGGCGAGACAGTTACCAGCGGCGGACGTGTCCTGGGCGTCACAGCACTCGGAGACACTCTGGTGGAAGCGAGGGCGAATGCTTATAAAGCTGTGGAATGGGTCCATTTCGACGGTGAATATATGAGACATGACATAGGAAAAGCGATCGATGCTGTCAAGTGACAAAGGCACCGTACCGAAGTCAGAGAGTTGATCAACTCAGATTGGAGAATATCATGGGAAATTGGAGAAAAAAGTTCAGTAAAGTACTGACAGCCGCAGGAATCAGCGCGATCGTAGCAGTCAGTTCCCTTGTGATGCCGATCGAGGCATCCGCGGCAAGAACTGTGACGGACAATGTCATGATAAGAAATGACGCGTCTACAGAGGCAGGGATCATCGGCAGTCTGAACGAAGGCGACGAGGTACAGATTCTCGACGTCCTGCAGTCCGCAGACGGCTACGCGTGGTACTACATCCAGCTAGAAAACGGCGCTACAGGCTATGTGCGCAGTGACCTGATCGAGGCGGATGACAGCGAACTCGCCGCTTTCCGTGATAAAGGACAGGAAGAGACACAGACAGAGGAAGAGCCGGAGGAGACCGCAGAGCCGGAAGAGACAGCGGAACCGGAAGAAGGCACTGAGCCTGAAGAGGCTTCTCCCGCTGAGCCTGAGACAGCTCCCGCACAGGATGGGACAGCTGCCGCAAATGCCGGTACGGAAGGCTATGACGCCACAAAAGATCCCAACGCCAGTTTCAGGGCCGGATATGAGCAGGAGGCCGACGGAACTGTAACATGGTATGTGTATAACGATGACAACGGGAGCAAGGTAAGAATCAGCGATCTTCAGACTCAGGAGAACGCGGCTCAGACGGGTAACGGAGGCCCCGGGATCTGGAGACCTCTTGCGATCGTGTTCGGAATCCTTGCCCTGGCACTCGCGGCGTTTGTCCTTTTCCTTCTCAAGTCTATCCGTGACGGCAGATCCAAGACGACCAGAGGAAGAGCTCTGGAAGCCGCGGCCGCTGCCCGTGACGGGGAAGAAGAGGATGAAGAAGAGGAAGAATTCTTCTTTGAAGACGATGAGCCGGCAGAAGACGGGATCGAACCTGAAGAAACAGACGCCGAAGAGACATCAGAGTCTGAAGAAACACTGGAGATGGGTGATGAGGATGCGGGAGAAGTAAAGGATCCCGCGCCTTCAAAAGATAAGACAGAAACAGCTGATTCCACGATCACCATGGAAGTTCCTGACGAAGCAGAACCGACAGAAATTCACGCCGAGGAGATTGAGGCGGCTATTGCCGCGACGACCGCGCAGCTTGAGGAGAACGCCTTGAAGGATGAGCCCGCTGAGGCTGATGAGACCGCGGACGAAGAGATCATCGAAGAAGAGTCCGAAGATGTCGTTGAAGAAGAACCTGAAGAAGAGTTCGAAGAAGACGACTACGAAGACGAGGA